>NZ_JBEXRO010000004.1:254681-446829 GCF_040613095.1 Streptomyces sp. NPDC006309
GGCGGCCGGCGACACACCGGTGGGTGGAGACAGGCCGACGGCCGGGGTGGCGGTGCCCGGCGGCACACCGACGGGCGGGGCGGTGGGCGGGCGACCCGCAGCCGGCGACACACCGGTGGGTGGAGACAGGCCGACGGCCGGGGTGGCGGTGCCCGGCGGCACACCTGCGGCCGGGAGCACGGCGGTGGGCGGGCGACCCGCAGCCGGCGACACACCGGTGGGTGCAGACAGGCCGACGGCCGGGGTGGCGGTGCCCGGCGGCACACCTGCGGCCGGGAGCACGGCGGTGGGCGGGCGACCCGCAGCCGGCGACACACCGGTGGGTGCAGACAGGCCGACGGCCGGGGTGGCGGTGCCCGGCGGCACACCGACGGCCGGAGCGGTGGGCGGGCGACCCGCGGCCGGCGACACACCGGTGGGTGGAGACAGGCCGACGGCCGGGGTGGCGGTGCCCGGGGGCACACCTGCGGCCGGGAGCACGGCGGCGGGCGGGCGACCCGCGGCGACACGCCGGTGGGTGAGGGAGCGGCGGCCTGAAGGCGACGGTGGGTCCCGGGGGGCCTCGCCGGAGGCGGTGACCGGCCGAGAGGACCCCGCCGTGTTCCTGTCCCGGCCTGCGCGCTGACCGACGCGGGCCCCGACCCGGGGGACCGGCGGGCACGCGGTGGACCGGTACGTCCGGACCGGCGCGCTGACGAAGCCCCTGACCGGCACGGTCCTGACCCGGATGGCAGAGGCGGGAACGGTCGGCCTCGACGACCCCGCCGAGCGGTGGCTCCCGGCGCCGCCCGGCACGGGCATCACCCTCCTGAACCCGGCCCGGCACACCTCGGGCCTCCCCGGCTGCCGTCCGGCCTCGGACGCCGGGACCCGTACGCGGCCTTCCCGCGGCTGGTGCGCGGCCTGGACACCGTCGTCGTACGCCCGCCGGGCGAGGAGGAGTACTCCGACCTCGGGTACGCCGTCCTCGGCGCGGCGCTGGCCGCGGCGGCGGGCCGGCTAGGAGCTGCTGCTGGACTCGTACGTCCTGCGGCCGCCGGCCTGACCGAGGTGACCACCCGCCCGGACCCCGGGCGCCGGCTGCTCGCCCCCGCCATGGACGGGGGCGAGCAACCGGCGGGCGGCCCGGGGCGACGGAGGGCGGACGGTGGGTGGTCGTGCACCGGCTGAACGGGCGGTCCGAGGACACCGACCGGGCCGCGGTCGAGGTGCTCCGCCGGGAGGGGGACGGACCTGGGATGACGGCCGGGCCGGAACGACGAGGTCCCCTCCCGCGAATCGCGGAAGGGGACCTCGTGTTGTGGAGCGCCGGGCAGGCCTTGCACCTGCATCTCCCCGCAGGAAGCGGGACGTCTTTCCTTGGACCACCAACGCATCACCCGGTGCCGGTTTCCCGGCGGCCGGTGCGTGATCAACTATAGCCCACGGCCGCCGGGTCGCACCACGTCGGATCAGAGGAGGCCGAGACCGCGGACCGCCTCGCGCTCCTCCGCCAGCTCCTTGACGGAGGCGTCGATGCGGGCGCGGGAGAACTCGTTGATGTCCAGGCCCTGGACGATCTTGTACGAGCCGTTCTCGGTGGTGACCGGGAAGGAGGAGATCAGGCCCTCCGGGACGCCGTAGGAGCCGTCCGACGGGATGCCCATGGAGGTCCAGTCGCCCTCGGCGGTGCCGTTGACCCAGGTGTACACGTGGTCGATGGCCGCGTTGGCGGCGGAGGCGGCGGAGGACGCGCCCCGGGCCTCGATGATCGCGGCACCGCGCTTGGCGACGGTCGGGATGAAGTCCTCGGCCAGCCACTTCTCGTCGTTCACGGCCTCGGCGGCGTTCTTGCCGGCGACCGTGGCGTGGAAGATGTCCGGGTACTGGGTCGCGGAGTGGTTGCCCCAGATGGTCAGGCGCTTGATGTCGGCGACCGTGGTGCCCGTCTTCTTCGCGAGCTGGGTCAGCGCGCGGTTGTGGTCCAGACGGGTCATCGCGGTGAAGCGCTCGGCCGGGACGTCCGGCGCGGCGGCCTGCGCGATGAGCGCGTTGGTGTTGGCCGGGTTGCCGACGACGAGGACCTTGATGTCGTCCGCCGCGTGGTCGTTGATGGCCTTGCCCTGCGGCTTGAAGATGCCGCCGTTGGCCTCCAGCAGGTCGCCGCGCTCCATGCCCTTCGTGCGCGGGCGGGCACCCACGAGGAGGGCCACGTTCGCACCGTCGAAGGCGACGTTCGGGTCGTCGGTGATGTCGATGCCCTGGAGCAGCGGGAAGGCGCAGTCGTCCAGCTCCATGGCCGTGCCCTCGGCCGCCTTGAGCGCCGGGGTGATCTCCAGCAGGCGCAGCTTGACCGGCACGTCCGCGCCGAGCAGCTGGCCGGAGGCGATGCGGAAGAGCAGGGCGTAACCGATCTGGCCGGCCGCGCCGGTGACGGTGACGTTCACGGGAGTGCGGGTCATGGCGTTCTCCGTATGACAGCTGGCGGTGGGGCGGCACTGCCCCGGGCGGATGATCGATCTCTTGGCATCAAGAGAGATCCAGCGGTCAGGCTATCGCGCATCCGGCATGCGAGACGTACGGGGCTGTGTGGATCAGCCCACAGGATTCACCGGGTGTACCCGTCACCGGGGGCGCGGCCGGTGAGGCGCGTGAAAAGGCGGCCGTCCGTTCGGGGGGGGTGAACGAGGACGGCCGCCGATGGGGGTACCGGTGGGCCGGACTCCCGTGGGGGTAATCGCACACCTGCCCCGGTTCCGGCCACGGCATGCGCACCGGCGCGGAATTTCCTCCTCCGCCCTGGTGCGCGGCTAGTTGGTGCAGCCCGACCGTCCCGAGGCGAGCGTGGCGCAGGCCCGGGACCGCGCGGGATCCCGCACGGCGGCCATCGGGGTGTACGCGATGGTGTCCCCGGCCGCGGTGATGCCATCCGACTGCCGGACCCCGCCCACGGTGAGCCGCACGGTGTCGCCGGGCGCGCCGCCGGTGATCCGGCCCCAGACCGTGCCGCACGTCCTGCTGTAGCGGACCTCCAGGACGGTGGTGCCGAGGGTGACGGACTTCGCGGTCGTCACCAGGTCGCCGCTGCACCCCATGGCCTCGGCGTCCTTGCCGGTGCAGGCGGAGCCGGCGCACTTCACGCCCGGCGGCAGGCTCGGCCGGGTACGGGCCGACGGGGCCGCGCCCTTGCCCGGGTGACCACCGCCGTCCCGGTGGGTGAGCAGGAAGACACCGGCGATGATGACGAGCACACCGGCCATCCCCGCGAAGAACATCAGCACTTGCTGCCGTTTCGGGGGCACGGGATTCGCGGCGCTCGCCGGACCGGCCGGACTCGCCGGACTCGCCGGGTCCGCGTGCCCGGTCGCCGGCTGCCCGCCGCGGGCGGCCGGGGTACGGGCGGGAGCGCCCGGGAAGTTCCGGGTGCCCGGGGTGCCGGTGGGCGGGGTGCCGGTGGCCGGGGTGCCGGTGGGCGGAGTCGAGGCAGGTGTGCCTGGCGTTCCGGTGGGGGCGCCCGGGGCGGCGTTCGCTGTGCCCCGGGTGCCGGCAGGCGCAGGCCAGGGCGAGGCGGCGGTGCCTCGCGTTCCGGCCGGAGCGCCCGGGGCGGCGTTCGCTGTGCCCGCGGTGCCAGCGGGCGCAGGCCAGGGCGAGGCGGCGGTGCCACGTGTTCCGGCCGGAGCGCCCGGGGTGGCGGTGGGCGTGGGCGGGGTCGCGGTGCCTCGTGTTCCGGCCGGAGCGCCCGGGGTGGCGGTGAGCGTGGGCGGGGTCGCGGTGCCTCGTGTTCCGGCCGGGGCGCCCGGGGTGGCGGTGGGCGTGGACGGGGCCGCGGTGCCTCGTGTTCCGGCCGGGGCGCCCGGGGTGGCGGTGGGCGTGGGCGGGGTCGCGGTGCCTGGTGTTCCGGTGGGGGCGGCCGGGGTGGTGGTGGGCGGGGTCGGGGTCGCGGTGCCCAAGGTCAGGGCGGCGGTGCCGGACGGGCCGGTGAGGCCGGCCGGGCGGGTCGGGGAGCCGCCGCCCGGGCGGACGGTCGCCTTCGACGGCCCCCGGTACCCGGCCAACCCCCAGGAGTTGCTGCCGGACGCGGGGCCGCCACCGGCCGCCGCGCCGGAGTCGTCACGGGGCCCGGTCCCGGCCGTGCCGTCGGCCCCCGGTGCGGAATCACCGCGCGCCCCCGCACCGAGGCCGCCGCCGGCGCTCGTACCAGAACCGCCGCGGCCCCCCGTGGCGGCGCCACCTCGGCGCCCCGGCCCGGGGTCGTCGGTGGCCGTGCCCGTGCTCGTGGTCGGGTCGGTCGCCGGGGTGAGGCCGGCGTGCGCGGCTCGGGTCCGGGCGACGCGGATCGCCTCCATCGTGCTGTCGTGCCCCGACTCCGCCCGGCTCCAGGCGCGTTCGGCCAGCTCCCACATGGTGGTCAGGTCGACGGTGTGGGCGCCGGTGGTCTCGGCCAGCGCGACGACCGCGCCCTTGGGTGCGAGGAGCCGGCCGCCCAGGTACCGCTCCCAGGACGTCCTGCTGTACCCCGTGCTGTCGGCCAGCTCCGCGACGCTCAGGCCGCTGTGGTCCACGAGCCGCCGCATCCGCTCGGTGAACTCCCTGATCTGCGGATCCATATCCTTCGGCAGGGTTTTCCAGCGAGGCATCGCTTCCCCCTCCTCCCCTCTTCCCCCGTGTTCCGTACGCGCGTCCAAGGATCCCAGCTCGAGGGCCGTGGTCGTCGGCAGGGGATACGGGCGTGGCCCGCGTCCCCCGGGGGGACGCGGACCACCTGACGTGCGGACGGCGCTACTTGGTGACCGTGAGGTGCAGGGTGTCCTTCAGGAACGGGATCTCCAGCCACGGTTTGGGCTGGGCCATCATCGCCAGCAGCACGATCGCCAGGCCGAGGATGCCGTAGGTGGCGATGTCCGTGAAGCGGGAGCGGACGGCGAGCATGCCGACGCTGGGCAGCATCCAGCGTATGACCGCGCCGGCCAGGAGGGCGGCGCCGATCAGCAGGGTGCCGACCCGGAACAGGTCCAGCGCGGTCAGCAGCAGGCCGAGCGCGACCGCCGACAGCACCACGAGCAGGGGCCACTGGCGGGCGGGCGCCGGGGCGTCGGAGGGCGCGGCCCGGCCGCCGCCCTCCGGCCGGGCGGTGTCCCGCGTGAACAGCGGGAAGCGGCGGGTGACGCGGCGCGGGCGCCCCTCGGCGTCGGGGGCGCTGATCGCGTCGCGCGCGGTCGGTTCCGCGGGCTCGCGGGTGTCCTCAGCCGGCACTGCGCTCCGCCGCCTCGACCACGTTGACCAGCAGGAGCGCCCGGGTCATCGGGCCGACTCCGCCGGGGTTGGGGGAGATCCACGCGGCCACGCCGGCCACGTCCGGGTGCACGTCGCCGACGATCTTGCCGTCGGCGTTGCGGGAGACGCCGACGTCCAGGACGGCCGCGCCCGGCTTGACGTCCTCGGCGCGGATCAGGTGCGGGGACCCGGCCGCGGCGATGATGATGTCGGCCCGCTTCAGGTGGGCGGAGAGGTCACGGGTGCCGGTGTGGCACTGGGTGACGGTGGCGTTCTCGCTGCGCCGGGTGAGCAGCAGCGGCATCGGGCGGCCGATGGTGACACCGCGGCCGACGACCACGACCTCGGCGCCCTTGATCTCCACGCCGTGGGCCCGCAGCAGGGTCAGGATGCCGTTGGGGGTGCAGGGCAGCGGGGCCGGCTCGTTCAGCACGAGGCGGCCGAGGTTGGTGGGGTGCAGGCCGTCGGCGTCCTTGGCCGGGTCCATGAGTTCCAGGACGCGGTTCTCGTCGATGCCCTTGGGCAGCGGCAGCTGGACGATGTAGCCGGTGCAGGCGGGGTCCTCGTTCAGCTCGCGGACGACCGCCTCGATCTCCTCCTGGGTGGCGGTGGCCGGCAGCTCGCGCTGGATGGAGGCGATGCCCACCTGGGCGCAGTCGCGGTGCTTGCCGGCGACGTACTTCTGGCTGCCGGGGTCGTCCCCGACCAGGATCGTGCCGAGGCCGGGCGTGACGCCCTTCTCCTTCAGCGCCGCCACGCGGGCGGTCAGATCGGACTTGATCGCGGCTGCGGTGGCCTTGCCATCGAGAATCTGGGCGGTCATGGGTCCCATCCTCGCGGATGACCCGGCTTCGGTACCAATCCGGTGGGTGTCCCCGTGATCACCGATGTTGCACTTGCACAACGCCCGGGGCTTCCGGCTGGACAAGTAAGAGCCTGTTAAAAGACGATGAGCCACACAGTGCCGCGGGCAGTACCGGGGGGACGGACCGCATCTGTAGAACTTTCCTCCGCACCGTGCCGCGCGTCGTCCCCGCACTTGAGCAAACGGAGGAAAGACCGCCATGAGCTTTGGCGACCCGAACAACCCCTACGGCGCGCCGCAGGGCCAGCAGCCCGGATACCCGCCCCAGCCCCCGCAGGGCCAGCCCGGCTACGGCTACCCGGCCGCCCCGCAGGGCCAGCCCGGTTACGGCTACCCGTCCGCGCCGCCGTTCCAGCAGCCCGGCTACGGCGTCCCGATGGAGATGCCCGGCCTGATGAAGACCGCCCGGGTGCTGCTGTTCGTCCTGTCCGGTTTCCAGATCCTGGCCGGTTTCATCGTCGGTGCGGCGGTCGGCGCCGTCCAGGACGTGTCCAACGGCGTCGGCTCCGGTGACAGCACCGACGGCCTGGCCGGTCTGGGCTATCTCTTCGCGGCCCTGCTGCTGGGTCTGGGCGCGCTGTCGATCTTCCTGGGCGTGAAGTTCAAGAACGGCGGCAGCGGCATCCGCATCACGACGATCGTCTACGCGGGTCTGATGATCCTCGGCGGCATCACCAACATGGTCAACGGTGGGAACGGCTCCGCCACCTTCTTCGGGCTGATCTCGCTGGCCATGGCCGGCATCATCCTGGCGTCGATGGTCACCGGCGCCGCCTCGGCGTGGTTCAACCGCCCGCGGTACTGATCCGCCAGGGGCCCGACACCCCGGGGCCGTGTCCCGTCCGGCCGGACGGGGCGCGGCCCGCTGTGTTTCCCGGGCCGCCGGCTCACTGGTCCAGGTAGGTCAGGACGGCCAGCACCCGGCGGTTGTCGCCGTCCGTCGGGAGCAGGCCCAGCTTGGTGAAGATGTTGCTGATGTGCTTGGCGACGGCCTTCTCGGTGACGAACAGGGCCGCCGCGATGCCGGCGTTGGAGCGGCCCTGGGCGAGGAGTTCGAGCACCTCGCGCTCCCGTTCGGTCAGGCTGCCGACGGACTCGTCGCGCTCCTTGCGGACCAGCAGCTGGGAGATGACGTCGGGGTCCATGGCCGTGCCGCCCGCGGCCACCCGCTGGATGGAGTCCAGGAACTGGGCGCCGTTGGTGACGCGGTCCTTGAGCATGTAGCCGACGCCCCGGCCGCCGCTGCTGAGCAGCTCGCGGGCGTAGAGGGGTTCGACGTACTGGGAGAGCAGGAGCACCGCGAGGTCCGGGTTCTCCTTGCGGGCGGCCAGGACGGCGCGCAGGCCCTCGTCGGTGAAGTTCGGCGGCAGCCGGACGTCGACGACGGCGACGTCCGGCTGCTCCCGGCCCAGCGCCTCGAGCAGGTCGGTGCCGTTGTCCACGGCGGCCACCACGTCGTGGCCGTAGGCCCCGAGCAGGCGGATCAGCCCGTCCCTCAGGAGGAAGTGGTCTTCGGCGAGGACAATACGCACGGGATCTCCATCGTCACCATCGTCGGCCCGTTGACCGGACTGCTCAGGGCCAGCACGCCGTCGAAGGTGGCGAGCCGCCGCTCGATGCCCCGCAGGCCGGTGCCGCGAGAGGCGTCGGCGCCGCCGTGACCGTCGTCCGTGACGGTGATGTGGAGCATGCCGCGATCGTAACGAAGATCGATCCACGCCCGGTCGGCCCGCGCATGCTTTGCGACATTGGTGAGGATCTCGGAGATGGCGAAGTAGGCGGCGGACTCCACCGGCATCTCCGGGCGGCCCGGCAGGTCGACCTGGACCTCGGTGCGTACCGGGCAGACCATGGCCAACGCCCTTACGGCGTCGGCCAGTCCCCGGTCGGCGAGGACGGGCGGGTGGATGCCGCGGACCAGGTTGCGCAGTTCCTCCAGGGCCGCGGAGGAGGACTGGCGGGCCTCGATGAGCAGGGCGCGGACGGCCTCGGGGTTGCTCTCCAGCAGGTGCTCGGCCGCATCCAAGGTCATGCCCATGGCAACCAGGCGGGCCTGGGCGCCGTCGTGCAGGTCCCGCTCGATCCGGCGGATCTCGGCCATCTGCGTGTCCACCGCGTCGGAGCGGGTGGCGGCCAGGTGCTGGATCCGGCTGGCCATGATCTCGCTCTCGCTCGGCGCGAGCATGGCCCTCGTGTACAGGGCGTGCCGGCGCACCGCGCGCGGCGCCGCCCACAGGGCCAGCGGCAGCTGGAGCAGCCCGAGGACACCGGCGAGGATCGCCGTGGCCTGGCCCTCGATCGGGATGAACTGGTACCACAGGCCGTCCCACTCGGTGGACAGCGGAACCCCGAAGAAGGCGAGGAAGACGCCCCACAGGCCGCTGAGGATCAGCGCGAGCGGGAAGAAGGCCAGGAAGCCGCCGGCGAGCGGGTCGGCGAGCACCCAGACGTACTCACGCCGCGTCTGCGGGTCGCTCATGATCCAGCGGTAGCGGGCGACGGCACCGGAGGCACCCGCGGGCGCGGGCGGCAGTGGTCCGGGCGGGCCCGGGATGTCCACCCCCGCCCAGCGCCGGGCGAGTTCGCGCTGGTGCGCGGCCAGGGAGCGCACCCCCTCCATGGCCCGCGGCACCATGCCGAGGCCCGGACCGACCAGGCTGATCGCCCCGGACACGGCGAGGGAACGGCCGAAAGCCGCCATCGACATCCAGCACAGCGTCATCGCCCGCCGCAGTGCCGTCACGCCGGCGGGCACCGAGAACCCCTGGATCGCCGCCGGCTGGCGGACCCCGCCGAGCTGCATCGTGCGGTCGTCCATGCGAACCGCTCCTTCCTCGCCCTGCTCCGCCGTACGCGGTGCCGGTGTCGTACGTTCGTCGTGGGCCGAAGCGCCCGCCCCCTCATTGTGGTGGCGAAGGGGTGGCGAAATCGGTGGTAAAAACACCCCTCTTGAGGCCGCGGGCCGTCAGGGGCCGACGAACAACGACAGCGTGTCGGCCACGCAGGCGGCCCGGGGCTGCCCCTCGACCTCCACCGTCATGCGGACGGCGGCCAGATGGCCGGCGGGCGTCTCCCGCACCCCGGTGAGCTTGGCGCCGCCCCGCACCCGGGAGCCGACCGGCACCGGGTGCGGGAAACGCACCTTGTCCAGGCCGAAGTTGACGCCCATCTCGATCTTCTCGATGTCGAAGATGGCGCGCATCATGGTGGGCAGCAGGGCCAGCGTCATATAGCCGTGCAGGATGGTTCCGCCGAACGGGCCGGTCGCCGCGCGCTGCGGATCCGTGTGGATCCACTGGAGGTCGCCGGTCGCGCCCGCGAACTGGTCCACCTGCTCCTGGGTCACCCGCGACCACGGGCTGTGGCCCAGGTGTTCGCCGACGGCGGCGGAGAACTCGTCCAGAGTGGCGAAAGATCTCATGGCGTCGATTCTGTGCGGCTGCCGGAGGGCCGGACAAGGCGGTCGCCCGCCGCGCGGCCGTTCGGTCAGCGGGCCGTCATCCGTTCGTCAGCGCGCGCCGGGCCGGGACGGTTCCGGCGCGCCCGGGGTCAGCCGTAGCGCTTCAGCTCGTGGAAGAAGCCGGGCACGGTGTGCAGTTCGCCGGTGTCGCGGATCCGGTCGTAGACGTACTTGGCCACGGCCAGGTCGAGCACGCCGAGCCCGAACGGCGAGAAGACCACCGGCCGGTCGGCGGGCGGGGTGATCGCGCCGGTCAGCACGTCGTACAGGGTGCCGGCGAGGAACTCCCGGTTGCCGGTGAGCTGTTCGGCCAGGTGCGGCGAGGTGCCGGCCTTCAGGCAGTGCTCGATGTCGTCGACCGCGTTCCACGCGGCCAGGACGACCTCAGGGGCCAGGTCGCGCAGCGACACGTGCAGCACCAGCGGGTTGTGCGTGAACCAGCCGGGATCGGTCACGTGCGGCTCGCCCGCGACGGTGGCGAAGACGACGAGGTCGCTGGAGCGGATCAGGTCCTCGGGCTTGTCGTACACGGTGATCTCCGCCGCGTCGCCGGCCGCCCGACGCAGGTACCCGGTGAAGCCCTCGGCGTGCTCCGCGGACAGGTCGTGCACGCCCAGGGCGTCGAAGGCGAAGCCGGCACGGCATGGACTACACCGCCGCCGTGGCCACCGAAGTCGCCGTCCAACTCACCAAGGGCGAAGGCAAACCCGGCGCCTACACTCCGGCAGCCGCCCTCGGGCCCGACATCGACATCGCCGCCGGCGGCACCTTCCTCCTCGACTGAGGACTCCCTCCGACCCCGGCCACCCAACCGTGATGCCCCGGCCACAGACGGACCGGGGCATCTGCGACCCAACACCCACCACGCCCACGGGAGGTCCCTGTGCCCCACCCCAACGCGCGGCTGACCATCCACGGCAGACGGCTCCTGGTCGACCGCGTCCGAGCGGAAGACCCGTCGCCCACGTAGCCGACGAGATGGGCATCTCCCGAACGACCGCCCACAAGTGGGTCCTCCTTACGGACAACGGATCCTGCTACCGATCCCGGCTCTTCGCGCAGACCCTCGGCGCGTCGGACATCACCCACAAGCGCACGCGGCCCTATCACCCGCAGACGAACGGCAAGGTCGAGCGCTTGAATCGCACCCTGCTCGACGAATGGGCATACGTGCTCCCGTACTCCAGCAACGCCGAACGCACCGACGCCCTGGCGGAGTTTCTCCACACCTACAACTACCACCGGTGCCATACCGCGCTTGGCGGTCAACCGCCCATCACCCGCGTCAACAACGCTCGTGGTCAATACAGGCGTTGCCGCCCGCCACGTCGTGCTGTTCCAGGACGAGGACCCGACGGCCGTCGGCGGCCAGATAGCCGGCCGTCACCAGGCCGCCGACCCCGCTGCTGACCACCACGGCGTCGTAGCGGTGCTCCGCCGCCCCCGCCCCCGTGCCCCGCATCTGCTCCCCCATCAGAAGACGCCGCCCCCGTGGATCTCCACGACCGACCTGGTGATGTAGGCGGCCCGGTCGGACACCAGGAACGACACCAGTTCGGCCACCTCCTCCGCGCGGCCGAGGCGGCCCAGCGGCACGCTCTTGAGCCGGCGTTCGCGGGCCGCCCGAGGCATGCCGCCGACCATGTCGGTTGGCGCGCACGCCCCGCGGGCCCAGCTCCCGGGCGAGGTCTCCAGGCTGCCCATGGTGATGCCGAGGACGACACCGGTGCGGTCGTCGGTGGGGACCGCCGGCGCGCCGTCGGCGTCGCGCAGCAGCCCGTCGGAGGTGACCAGCGCGAGCGCGGTGAGCCGGTCCATCTTGGCGGTGCCGCGCTTGCCGAGCAGTTCCTGGATGTCGAAGCCGGGCACGGTGCACACCTCCGGCGACGGCAGGGTGCCCAGAGCGGCGTCCGCCTTCACCGCGGTCTTCGCTCCGGCGCGCACACCGGCGGCGAACGCGGCACGGCCCACGCCGTACGGTGACACCGCCGACCAGCCGGTGATGCCGGGCGTGTCCGGGGGCAGCGCGGCCCGCGGGCCGGCGTTTGCGTTGCTCATGGCCGTACCTTCTCCCCGTAGGCGCCCAGGATCAGCACGGCGTTGTTGCCGCCGAAGGCACTCGAGTTGTTCTGCACGATCCGTACGTCGGCCTCGACCGTTGATGGTGGGCGGGATGAACCCGTGCTCGATGGCGAGGCCGCAGGCGATCGCGCCGAGCGCGCTGGCGGCCCCCATCGAGTGGCCCAGCATCGACTTCACGGCGACCGTGCGCGGCGGGGCGTCCCCGTACACGTCGAGGATGGCCGCGGTCTCGGTGCTGTCGTTGGCCCGGGTGCCGGTGCCGTGCGCGGAGATGAAGTCGACCTCCCGCTCCTTGACACCGGCGTCCTCCAGGGCGAGCCGGATGCCCCGGGCGATGCCCTCCCGGTTGGGTGCGGTGGGGTGGGCGGCGTCGCAGCTGAGGCCGTAGCCGAGGACCTCGGCGTAGATGCGCGCGCCGCGGGCCAGGGCCGATTCCAGGCTCTCCAGGACGAGGATGCCGGCGCCCTCGCCGGTGAGGATGCCCTCGCGGTCCTTGTCGAAGGGGCGCACCACGTCCGGGCTGAGCGCCCCGAACCGTTTGAACAGGGCGAACGCCTTGCGGTTGACGGCGTCCGCGCCGCCGCACAGCGCCAGGTCGAACCTCGCCGGAGCGGATGGCGTCCAGGCCGTAGCCGATCGAGTAGTTCCCGGCGGCGCAGGCGGTGGTGACGGTGGTCGCCTCCACGTTCGGCATGCGCAGTTCCCGGGCGGTCGCGGTGGACAGCCGGCCGGCGTTGATACGGCGGGCGCGGACCGGGTCCATCGCCTCCGGGTCGCCGGCGGCCAGTTCCTGTTCCAGCAGGACGGCGATGTCGTGGGACTCGCCGTCGGTGGTGCCGACGGTGATGACGGCGGCCCGGTCGGCGAGGGCGGCCTCGTCCAGCCCGGCGTCCTCGACGGCCATGCGGGCCGCGGCGACGGCGAACCGGCCGGCGCGGCCCACGTGGTCGAGCGGCAGGTTGCGGATCCAGCGCTCCGGCTCGAAGTCGGGGACCTCGCAGGCGGTGTTCTGCCCGAAGCCCTCGGTGTCGAAGCGGGTGATGGGCCGGGCGCCGGACCGGCCGGCCCGCAGCCCCGCGGTGTACTCCTCGACGCCGGTGCCGATGCTGGAGATCACGCCGAAGCCGGTGACGACGACCCTCCGGTGGCCGGTCCGGTCCGTGGACTGCTCTGCGGACATGGGCGTCACCAGCCGGCGGCTGCGGCGGCGGCCCGGTAGGTGGCCTACGGCACGGGGGACACCCAGCGCGGCAAGCGGCACGGCGGACGCCCGGCACGCCCGGCGCGGGGAGTGGCTTCGGTGAGCGCGCTCAGCGCGGGGAGCGACCGGGTGCGCGCGCCGGGCCGGGTCCGTCCGGGGTGCCGCGCGGTGCCGGGTGCGTCCGGGGTGCCGGGTGCGTCCGGGGTGCCGCGCGGTGCCGGGTGGCCGGTCAGTGGAAGAAGTGGCGCGTGCCCGTGAAGTACATGGTCACGCCCGCCTTCTTCGCGGCCTCCACGACCTGCTCGTCACGGATCGAGCCGCCCGGCTGGACGATCGCCCGGACGCCGGCGCCGATGAGGATCTCCGGGCCGTCGGGGAAGGGGAAGAAGGCGTCCGAGGCCGCGTAGGCGCCGCGGGCCCGCTCCTCGCCGGCCCGTTCCACGGCCAGCTTGCAGGAGTCGACGCGGTTGACCTGGCCCATGCCGACGCCGACCGAGGCGCCGTCCCTGGCGAGCAGGATCGCGTTGGACTTCACCGCACGGCACGCCTTCCAGGCGAAGGCCAGCTCCCGCAGCTCCTCGGCGGAGAGCGCCTCGCCGCTGGCGAGCGTCCAGTTGGCCGGGTCGTCGCCGTCGGCCTGGAGCCGGTCGGCGACCTGGAGCAGCGCGCCGCCGTCGATCGGCTTGACCTCGACCGGGTGGCCCGGGCCGTCGGGGCAGCGCAGCACGCGGATGTTCTTCTTCTTGGTGAGGGCCTCCAGCGCACCGTCCTCGTAGTCGGGCGCGACGATGACCTCGGTGAAGATGTCCGCGACCTGCTCGGCCAGCTCCTTGCTGACCGGGCGGTTCACGGCGATCACACCGCCGTACGCGGAGACCGGGTCGCAGGCGTGCGCCTTGCGGTGCGCCTCGGCGACGTCCGCGCCGATCGCGATGCCGCACGGGTTGGCGTGCTTGATGATCGCGACGCAGGGCTCGTCGTGGTCGTACGCGGCACGGCGGGCGGCGTCCGTGTCCGTGTAGTTGTTGTACGACATCTCCTTGCCGTGCAGCTGCTCGGCCGCCGCGAGCCCGCCCTCGCCGGAGGTGTAGAGGGCGGCGGGCTGGTGCGGGTTCTCGCCGTAGCGCAGGGTGTGGGCGCGCTCCAGGGTGGCACCGAGGAAGCCGGGGAACGGCGAGTCGTCGGCGGGGGCGTAGGAGGACGCGAACCAGGACGCGACGGCGGTGTCGTACTCCGCCGTGTGCCGGAACGCCTCGGCCGCCAGCCGCTTGCGGGCGGCGAGGTCGAAGCCGCCGTCCTTCACCGCGGTGAGCACGTCGGCGTACCGCTGCGGGCTGGTGACCACGGCCACCGACGGGTGGTTCTTGGCGGCGGCGCGGACCATCGACGGGCCGCCGATGTCGATCTGCTCGACGCACTCGTCGGGCGAGGCACCGGAGGCGACCGTCTCGCGGAACGGGTAGAGGTTGACGACCACCAGGTCGAACGGCTTTACGCCCAGCTCGGCGAGCTGCTCGCGGTGGCTGTCCAGCCGCAGGTCGGCGAGGATGCCCGCGTGCACCTTCGGGTGCAGGGTCTTCACCCGGCCGTCGAGGCACTCGGGGAAGCCGGTCAGCTCCTCGACCTTGGTGACGGGGACACCGGTGGCGGCGATCCGGCCGGCCGTGGACCCGGTGGAGACCAGCTCCACACCGGCCTCGTGCAGCCCGCGCGCGAGGTCCTCGAGACCGGTCTTGTCGTAGACGCTGACGAGCGCGCGACGGATGGCCCGCTTGTTGCTCTCCGCGGTCACTGGATAACTACCTTTCGTCCCTCAATGCGATAGCCGTTGCGGGCGAGCCGCCCCACGACCTCGACGAGCAGCCTTCGCTCGACTTCCTTGATGCGCTCGTGCAGCGCGCTCTCGTCGTCCTCGTCCCGGATCTCGACCACGCCCTGGGCGATGATCGGGCCGGTGTCGACGCCGTCGTCGACGAAGTGGACGGTGCAGCCGGTGACCCTGGCGCCGTACGCGAGCGCGTCACGGACCCCGTGGGCTCCCGGAAAACTGGGCAGCAGGGCGGGGTGGGTGTTCACGAAGCGCCCGCCGAACCTCGCGAGGAACTCCTTCCCCACGATCTTCATGAACCCGGCGGACACGACGAGGTCGGGCTCGTGAGCCGCCACGGCCCCGGCCAGGGCGGCGTCCCACTCCTCCCGGGACCCGAAGTCCTTCACCCGGCACACGAAGGTCGACAGCCCGGCCCGCTCCGCCCGGGCGAGCCCCTCGATGCCGCCGCGGTCGGCCCCGACGGCGACGATCCGGGCGCCGTACGCCTCGGCTCCGGTGCGCTCGATCTCGTCCAGCAGCGCCTGGAGGTTGGTACCGGACCCGGAGACCAGCACGACGAGGCGCCTGACCGCTGGTCCGGGAGCTGGGCCGGGGGTGGTGGCGGCCACGGTGGGGCCCTTTCTCGGGAAGCGACGGGTCCGGCCGTTCCCGGCCGGACGGTTTGTACGGTCGTACGAACGCTTCGCGCCCCCGGATACGGGGAAGTCTACGAAGCGGCCGACCGTCAGCAACGATACCGGCACTCCGGAAGGGCCCCTCGGGACGGGGGGCGGGGCGGACGGTAGCGTTCGCAGCGAGTCACGAAGGAGCAGCCCCGGGAACGCGGTCGTCGTGCGGTGCGTTCACGAGGTGGAAGCTCACGTCGGACAGCCGTAGTCATCTAGGGGAAGACGCTCTTTTGATGCCCGCTCGCAGCCTGCGACTCCTCACGTTCCCGCCGCGCCCGGTCCAGGGAGGCGTGGCTGGCGCCGCACTGCTGCGGGACCTGCCGACCCCGCCGCCGACGGGCTCACCACGCAACGGTTCCGGCCACGGGGACTCTGGGCAGGGCGGTTCCGGGCAGGGCGGTTCCGGGTGGGACGGCGCTGGGCGCGGTGACGCCGGGCCGGGTGGTTCTGGGCAGGGTGGTCCGGGGCAGAGTAATGGTCCCGGACAGGGCGACTCCGGGCGGAACGGTTCCGGTTCCGGCGGCTCCGGGCACGGTTTCGGTTCCGGGCGGGAAGGTTCCGGGCGGGACGGCGGGCCGCAGGACGGCAATCCGTTCGCGCCGCCGCCGGAGGGCGCGCCGGACCGGCCGTGGCAGCCGCGGCACCCCGGAGGCCCGGCCGGCCACGGACAGGGGCACGGTCCGGGTCCCGGGCAGGGCCCTGGCTGGGGACAAGGCGCCCGTCCGGGGCAGGGGCACGGGCCCGGGGACGGCTCTTCCTCGGGGAGTCACTGGAGCGACCACCAGCCCGGCCGTTCCCCCGGCGACTTCGGCGAGCGGCCCGGCGGCGGCCCGCAGGGCCCCGGCGGACCGGCCGGCCCCGGCATGCGCTGGGACCCGGCGGACCCGGCCCAGCGCCGCGCGCGGTACGCCCTGCTCTCCGGCATGTGGGCGGTCTTCTTCGCCCTCTTCAGCTGGCCGTACGTGGCCCTGCTGCTGGGCGCGCTGGCCCTGTACTGGGGCAGCAGCGCCCTGCGCGCCAAGCCGAGCCGCCCGGCGCCGGACGCACCGGACGCCCCCGCGGCGCCCAACGGCCGTCCCCAGACGACAGCGGCCGTCAGCGGCCTGGTCACGGCGTCCCTGGCCCTGATCCTGGTGGCCTCGACGTTCACCGTCCAGCTGGTCTACCGCGACTACTACACCTGCGTCGGTGACGCCCTGACCCACGAGGCCAAGCAGTCCTGCGAGACCCTGCTGCCGCATCAGCTGCGCGGCGTGCTGGGCGTGGAGAACAGCTGAGTCCGCGGCACCGCCGGTACCGGTAGCGGGCCGGCGCGGACACCTCACGGCTCGGGCGTGTCCGGACGGGGGGCCGGGGGCAACTCGTCAGTGCCCCCCGCGCCGCCCATGCCCGCCGCGTTCCCGGTGCCGATACCAGTGCCGGTGCCGGAGTCGGTACCGGTGCCGGTGCCGGTGCCGGAGTCGGTACCGGTGCCGGTGCCGGTGCCGGAGTCGGTACCGGTGCCGGTGCCGGAGTCGGTACCGATGTCCTCGGGGACCTTCCGGACCGTGGCCGCCTCCTTGAGGGCAGCCCAGCGGGAGGCACGGGCGACGTCGTCGTGCCATTCCGTGGGGAAGGGTTCGCTGAACGGCGTCGGGAACGGGTCGTCGGCCGGGAGGAAGTCGTAGAGGTCCTCCTCGGCGGCTGCGGCCGTACCGGGCGCGGCCGCCCCGCGCGCGGACCTCCTCGCCTTCTGCCCCCGCTCCTCCTTGCGCGCCCCCTTCTCGCCGCGGGCGCTCTTCTGCCGCCCCGTGTCGTTCTCGTGCCCCGTGCCCTCTTCCTTGCCGGCCCCCTCGGCCCTGGCCCAGGACCCGGCTCCGCCCCCACCCGCCGGGACCGGCTCCCCGTCGGAGGACGCCGCCCCGGCGGTCGCGCCCGCTTCCGGCACCGGCGCTGTCCCTCCTCCCGCGTCCGCCGTCTCCCCCGCCTTCACCGCACCCGCCGGTTTCCCGGAGCCCTTGCCGCCCGTCGCCGCCGTGGCCTCCGGCTGTGCGCCCCGCGCCGGGAGCGCCTCGCCCCGACCGCGCCGGCCCCGCAGCCGCCAGGCCCGCGCGGTCAGGGCCACCGGCAGCGCGAACGTCACCGTCCAGAGCCCGGCCGCCGCCCCGGTCCGCCACCACACCGGGCCGAGGCGGGCCAGCAGGGCCACACCCAGGGGGCCGCCGGACAGCGCGGCGAGCAGGGCGAGCGTCACCGCGCAGACCGTCGCCGTCAGCAGGACCACCCCGGCGGTCCGGGCGGCCGGCCAGCGGGCCGCTGCCGGTCCAGCGGGGCCGGGCCGCCCCACGGCCGCCCGGGCCACGAACCATCCCGCCGTCATCCCGGCCACCGCCGGGAGCAGCCCGGCCGCCCAGTTCAGCTGCGTCCCGGGGCCCGGATCCGGCACCGCCGCCAGCAGCGGGAACGGCGGCAGCAGCGGGGCGGGATCGGAGAGGAACGGGTGGACCGGGTGCCCGGCGCCGAGGACGAAGCCGGGGCCGAGGGCGTACGACGCCGCCCACACGGCGGCGTTGGGGATCAGCGCGATGCCGAGCAGCAGCACCGCGAACCGCCCCGTCCAGCCCTCCGTCAGCTGTACGAAGGCGGCCCGCGCCGGCTCGCCGTGCCACACCAGTGACACGCCGACCAGCAGCGCCCCGCCGCCGAGGAGCACGGCCGTCGCGGCACCGGCGGCGCGTACGGCCGCACCCAGCCTCGCCCGCGCGTCGCCGCCGGACACCAGCCGCCGTACCGGACCCGGCACGACCGCCAGCGCACGCAGCACCGGTTCACGCGGACAGCCGTACGCCGACCACACTCCGAGGCCCGCCGCGCCGGCCACGACGAGCGGCAGACACGCCGTCACCCACGGCCACTCGGGGCGCAGTTCGCCGCCGGCGTCGTACAGCGCCGCCGCGGCGCCGACGGTCAGGTAGCCGAGGACGACGCCGGTCCACGCCGTACGCGCGGGCACCGGTGGCGGGCCGTCCGGCTCGGCCGACGCGTCGGTGGCGTCCCGTGCCGCCCGGTACACCAGCCACACCGGCAGCAGGAGCAGCAGCAGCGGGGTGACGCCGACGGGCAGGGGCGCGCCGGAGAGGGTGCCGGTGCGGACCAGTTCCACGCCGTGCGCCAGCAGCCACAGGGCGGCGGCGATGTGCAGCGCACCGTCCGGCCCGCTGTCGGGGTAGGGCGAGCTGACCCACAGGACCATCACCAGCACGGCGAACGAACCGAGTCCGAGTCCGGCCGCGACGGCCCCGCCCAGCAGGCTCGCGGCCAGGCCGGGTGAACGGTCACGCATCCGGGTGCGCAGGGGTGGCAACGACGAACGGCGCGCGGTCATCTGGATCACGCACGCCATGCTCCCAACGACACGCGCTTTCCCGTCGTAACAGGCGAACCTCCGCTGTGTCGCTCAATATACGTTTATGTTCTTTTTCGCACGGAAGGGTGCACGGTGACGACGCAGAGCCCTGCCACCCCGCTGCCACCGCCGAACGGACGCCGACGACTGCGTCGGCGCCGGTCACTGACACGGGCTCAGCTCGCCGCGGCGCGGCAGGCGTCCGGAAAGGCGGACCAGGACGGTCCCGCCCTCGCGCCCCTCACCCCCGAATCCCAGCCCCTGACGCCCTCTCAGGCCTTCGACGCGCTGTACGCCTTCTGTGCCCCCGCCCTCGTACGCCAGACGTATCTGCTGACCGGGCGCCGGGAACTGGCCCGGGAGGCCGTGGAGCGCGCGTTCCAGCTGGCCTGGCAGCGCTGGTCCGAGGTGGCCCGGGACCGCGACCCGGCCGGGTGGGTGCGGGCGGTGGCGTACGACTGCGCGCTCTCCCCCTGGCACCGCTTCCGCCCCCGCTACCGGCAACCGGAACCCCCGCCCGCCGACCCCGCCGACCGCGCGCTGCTGCACGCCCTGCTCGGGCTCCCGCCGACGTACCGGCGCACGCTCGTCCTCTACGACGGTGTCGGCCTCGACCTGCCGGAGACGGCGGCGGAGACGGAGGCGAGCACACCGGCCGCCGCCAAGCGGCTGACCCACGCCCGCCAGGCGGTGGTGGCGCTCCTGCCGGAACTGGCCGACACGGCCGCGCTCCACCGCCGGCTGCTCGAACTGGCCTCGGCCGAGCGGCTGCGCGCCCCCCGGCCGACGATCGTACGGACCGGCTGCGAGCGCCGGAACGTGTTCTGGACCCGAGCGGCCATCGCCTTCACAGTGACGATCATCGGTGCGACGACGCTCACGCTGCGGACGGCACCGACCCGTTACGAGGCACCGGTCGCCCCGGCGCAGGCGGTCCAGGGAGTCCCGCCACCGGCGGGAATGGGCCCGCTGTCCCGCAGCGAACTGGTGCTGCGGGCGAAGCTGCACCGGTCGGAGGCGAGCGGCCCGGAAAGGCTGATGCCGCAACCGCGCTGAACCGGGCCGGCCCGCCGCCCTCGCGTGCCATACCCGCAAACGGCGGCAGGCCCGCCCCGGAAACGGGAACGGGCCTGCCGGCATGCGGCGGGGAGACTCAGGCGCTGAGGATCTCCCGGGCCAGCTTGGCCGTCTCGGTCGGCGTCTTGCCGACCTTGACGCCCGCGGCCTCCAGGGCCTCCTGCTTGGCCTGCGCGGTGCCGGAGGAACCGGAGACGATGGCACCCGCGTGGCCCATGGTCTTGCCCTCGGGCGCCGTGAAGCCCGCGACGTAACCGACGACCGGCTTGGTCACGTTCTCCTTGATGAACGCGGCCGCGCGCTCCTCGGCGTCGCCGCCGATCTCACCGATCATGACGATCAGGTCGGTGTCGGGGTCGGCCTGGAACGCGGCGAGCGCGTCGATGTGCGTGGTGCCGATGATCGGGTCGCCACCGATGCCGACGGCGGTCGAGAAACCGAGGTCCCGCAGCTCGTACATCATCTGGTACGTCAGCGTGCCGGACTTCGACACCAGACCGATGCGGCCCGGCTTGGTGATGTCGCCCGGGATGATGCCGACGTTCGACTGGCCCGGGGTGATGATGCCGGGGCAGTTCGGGCCGATGATCCGGGTCTTGTTGCCCTTCTTGCCGGCGTACGCCCAGAAGGACGCCGTGTCGTGCACGGCGATGCCCTCGGTGATGACGACGGCCAGCGGGATCTCGGCGTCGATGGCCTCGACGACCGCGTCCTTGGTGAACTTCTCCGGCACGAAGATGACGGAGACGTCGGCGCCGGTCTTCTCGACGGCTTCCTTGACGGTCCCGAAGACGGGTACCTCGGTGCCGTCGAAGTCCACGGTCTGACCCGCCTTGCGCGGGTTGACGCCGCCCACGACGTTCGTGCCGTCACCGAGCATGAGCTTGGTGTGCTTCATGCCGGTGGCGCCGGTCATGCCCTGGACGATGACCTTGCTGTCCTTGTTGAGCCAGATAGCCATGGTGGTGTGAGTCCTCGTCCTCGTGCTTACTTGGCGGCGGCCAGCTCGGCGGCCTTGTCGGCCGCGCCGTCCATGGTGTCGACGCGCTGCACCAGCGGGTGGTCGGCGTCCGTGAGGATCTTCCGGCCCAGGTCGGCGTTGTTGCCGTCCAGGCGGACGACGAGCGGCTTCTCGACCTTCTCGCCGCGGTCCTCGAGGAGCTTCAGGGCCTGCACGATGCCGTTGGCGACCTCGTCACAGGCGGTGATGCCGCCGAAGACGTTCACGAAGACGGACTTGACGTCCGGGTCGCCCAGAATGATCTCCAGGCCGTTCGCCATCACCTGGGCGGAGGCGCCGCCACCGATGTCCAGGAAGTTGGCGGGCTTGACGCCGCCGTGCTTCTCACCGGCGTACGCGACGACGTCCAGGGTGCTCATGACGAGACCCGCGCCGTTGCCGATGATGCCGACCTCGCCCTCGAGCTTGACGTAGTTCAGGCCCTTTTCCTTGGCGGCCGCCTCGAGCGGGTTGGCGGCCTCCTTGTCGTGGAGCTGTTCGTACTCGGGGTGACGGAACTCGGCGTTCTCGTCCAGCGACACCTTGCCGTCGAGGGCCAGGACGTCACCGGAGGCGACCTTCGCGAGCGGGTTGACCTCGACGAGGAGGGCGTCCGACTTGATGAAGGTGTCCCACAGCTTGATCAGGACGTGCGCGACCTTGTCCGCGACCTCGGCCGGGAACTTGGCGGCCTCGACGATCTCGCGGGCCTTGGCCTCGTCCACGCCGTCGATGGCGTCGATCGCGATCTTGGCGACGGCGTCCGGACGGGTGGCCGCCACCTCCTCGATCTCCATGCCGCCCTCGACGGAGGCGATGGAGAGGAAGGTGCGGTTGGCACGGTCGAGGAGGAAGGAGACGTAGTACTCCTCGACGATCTCCGGAGCGGTCTCGGCGATCATCACCTTGTGGACCGTGTGGCCCTTGATGTCCATGCCGAGGATGTCCGTCGCGCGGGCGACGGCCTCGTCCGGGGTGGCGGCCAGCTTGACGCCGCCGGCCTTTCCACGACCACCGACCTTCACCTGCGCCTTGACGACGGACTTGCCGCCCAGCCGCTCGGTGATCTCGCGCGCCGCCTCAGGCGTGTCGATGACTTCACCGGCCAGCACCGGTACATCGTGCTTGGCGAAGAGGTCCCTCGCCTGGTACTCGAACAGGTCCACGCGCTTCCGTCCCTATCAGTGATCTCGCGGTTCGTTGGATGCGTGGGCGTGCCGCGAAGGGCAACGTGACGTCCGCTGTCACTAGGGAAGCGCACACGGTGTCCGAGCGCGCGGCATGTCCGTCTCGCAGGTTATCGCTGCTTACGGGGGCCCCCTAAATCGCGGGTCACACCTGAGCGGTGATACCTGTCACATGATGCCGGGATTCCTGGCACGGGGTGCCGGTACCCGGGCCGGTACGGGCCCCGACAGGCGATCTGCCAGGTCTCACCGGGCCGGGGCCGAGCCGGTGAGACTCCGGGCGACCCCGCCCGTCAGGCCGTGTCGGGTATCGGCAGCGGGCGCTTCTCCAGCGCCGCCGCCATCACCTCGGGGAACAGGTCGGGCGTACAGGCGAAGGCCGGCGCACCGAGCGCGGCCAGCGCCGCCGCGTGCTCGCGGTCGTACGCGGGCGCCCCCTCGTCCGACAGCGCGAGCAGCGTCACGAACTGCACCCCGGACGCCTTCATCGCCGCGACCCGCTTGAGCATCTCGTCCCGGATGCCGCCCTCGTAGAGGTCGCTGATCAGCACGACGACGGTCTCCGCCGGACGGGTGATCCGTGACTGGCAGTAGGCGAGCGCCCGGTTGATGTCCGTGCCCCCGCCGAGCTGCGTGCCGAAGAGCACGTCGACGGGGTCGTCCAGCTGGTCGGTGAGGTCCACGACCGCCGTGTCGAAGACGACCAGCCGGGTGCCGACCGACCGCATGGAGGCGAGGACCGCCCCGAACACGGACGCGTAGACCACGGACGCCGCCATCGACCCGGACTGGTCGACGCACAGGACGACCTCCTTCTTCACCGACCGCGCGGCCCGCCCGTAGCCGATGAGCCGTTCCGGTACGACCGTGCGGTACTCGGGCAGGTAGTGCTTGAGGTTGGCCGCGATGGTGCGGTTCCAGTCGATGTCGTGGTGGCGCGGCCGGGTGACCCTGGCACTGCGGTCAAGGGCGCCGGCGACGGCGGCCCGGGTGCGGGTCGCGAGCCGTCCCTCCAGGTCCTCGACCACCTTGCGCACGACCGCGCGGGCCGTCTCCCGGGTGGTCTCCGGCATCGCCTTGTTGAGCGAGAGCAGCGTGCCGACCAGGTGCACGTCGGCCTCCACGGCCTCCAGCATCTCCGGTTCCAGCAGCAGGGAGGCGAGGCCGAGCCGGTCGATCGCGTCGCGCTGCATGACCTGGACGACGGAGGACGGGAAGTAGGTGCGGATGTCCCCGAGCCAGCGGGCCACGGACGGTGCCGAGCCGCCGAGCCCCGCCGAACGGCCCCGGCCCGCCTGTGCCGTGTCGCTCCTGCCGTAGAGGGCGGCCAGCGTGCCGTCCATCGCCGCGTCCCGGCCGGACAGCACGCAGCCCGTGCCGTCGGCCCGGTCCCCGCCGAGCACCAGCCGCCAGCGCCGCAACCGCTCCCCCGCCGGGCCGGACAGCCCGGTCACGGCCGGGTCGGCCGCGGTGGGGTCGACCGTGGTCAGGTCGGTCGCGGTCGGGTCGGCCGCGGCCGGATGGGGCACGGCCGGACCGGCCGTGGTCGGGTCGGCCGCGGTCAGGTCGGCCGTGGTCGGCTCATTTACGGTCACGGTCACGGTCGGATCGGTCGCCGTCGGATCGGTCGTGGTCGGCTCGGTCACGGCCGGATCAGTCGCTGTCGGATCGGCCACGGTCAGGTCGGTCACGGCCGGATCGGTCACGGCCGTCTCAGTCACCGTCGGATCGGTCGTGGTCGGATCGGTCACGGCCGGCTCGGTCGCCGTCGGGGCGGTCGCCGTCGGATCGGTCGCGGTCGGCTCATTTACGGTCGGATCAGTCGCTGTCGGATCGGCCACGGTCAGGTCGGTCACGGCCGGATCGGTCACGGCCGTCTCAGTCACCGTCGGATCGGTCGTGGTCCGATCGGTCACGGCCGGCTCGGTCGCCGTCGGGTCGGTCGTCCGGTTCGTCATGCGCCCACTCCCGCGAAGCCGGTGGCGTGCGTCGTGTCACGGTCGGTGTCCAGGCCGAGCAGCAGCCGCAGCACCGGCAGCACGGCCTCGGCGCGCCCGGCGTCCGGTTCGGCGGCGAACCCGGGCACCGCGACCGTCCGGGCGGCGGTCCCGCCGCGCCCGCCTCCGCGCCCGTCTGCGGGACCGCGCCGGACCAGTTCGCCGAGGGTTCGGCGCACCCCCGGCTCGTACGCCGCGAACGTACGCCGAAGCAGCGGCAGTACGTCCGTGAAGGCAGCCGCCGGCACCCCGGTCAGCCAGGTGTCCAGCAGCCCGAGCAGCCGCTCGTCGTGCACCAGCAGCAGTCCGCCCCCGCCGCCGGCGAACCCCTCGATCCAGGCGGCGGCAGCGGCGGGCGGCGTGCCGGACGACAGCGCGAGCCCCATCAGCCGGGCAGCCTCCTCCGCCCGCAGCGCCCCGTCGTCGAGCAGCAGCCGCACGGCCCGCCCCCGGATGACACCGGCCGCGGTGTCCCGCAGCGCCAGAGCCCGCAACACGCCCCGCCAGCGATCACGCAACCCGGCATGGTCCCCGGGGTGCTCGCACCCCCCGTCGCCCGCGGGAGCCCGGGTGTCCGGGGCGGGCACACTCTCCGCCAGGAGTGCCACCGCGGTGTGCACGGCGTCCACGTGGCCGCGCATCTCCTCCGCCGCGTCCGCGTCCAGCGCGGCGCAGGCCGGTGGCAGGCCGACGAAGACGCGCTCGGCGAGGGCCGCCGCGACTTCGGCCAGCGCGCCGGTGTCGGTGCCGCGTACGTCGCCGTAGCGCAGGGCGCGGACCAGGGCGGGCAGGGCCTGGGCGAGGTGAGCGACGTCCGTGTCGAGGGCGGCCCGGTCGGCCAGTGCCCGCATGACCACGGGCAGCGCGTCCGGCAGGCCGGCCAGCAGGCACTGTTCGGCGAGCGCGGTGACGTCGGCGAGGGCAGGCGCGGCGGTCGCGTCGGCCTCGGCCCTGGCCCGTGCCGCGGCGAGCACGGTCGTCCCCCACACGCCCGCCTCGGCGACCCGCACCGACAGCTCGGGCTCCCAGCGCAGCCGCCAGGTCTCCCGGAAGGTGCCCGTGCTCCCCCGGGACCGGGCCGGCTCGCCCCAGCCGACGCCGAGCAGCCGCAGCCGGTGCAGCAGCCTGCTGCGGCCCGCGTCGGTGTGCCCGCGCAGGTCCAGCTCCAGCTCGCGCTCCAGCGCCTCGGGCTTGAGCCGCAGCGCGCGCTGCTGCCGGGCCAGGTCGCGCTGGAGCGGCACCGCGGGTGCCGACTCGGGCACCTCGCCCAGGACGTCCCCGACCACCAGCCGGTCGTACACCAGGGACAGCGGCACGTCCGAGCCCTCACACAGCACCGCGCGGACCGCGTCGGTGGTCTCCCCCAGGCCGGGCAACGGGCGCCCCCGCAGTACCGCCAGAGTCTCCGCGAGCCGCACGGCCTCGATGACGTGTGCGGAGGAGACGATCCGGTCCTCCGCGCGCAGCAGCCCCGCCACCTTGGTCAGCCACCGTTCGACCGGCCGGTCGGGGGCGTGGAACAGATGCGCGTACCAGCCGGGTGAGTCGATGCCCGCGCCGTACCCGCCGGCCCGGGCCAGCCGGCGGTGCGTCCACGGCACCCAGGTCAGGTCCGCCTTCACCTTGGGCAGCCCCTTGAGCAGCGCCCGGTCGGCGGTGACGGTGGTCCTCTCACGCAGCGCGGGCACGTGCCAGGCCCCGCACACGACGGCCACGGCGTCCCCCGCCTCCTTGCGGGCGTCGCGCAGCCGCAGCCGCATGTGCGCCTCGCGGACGAGGTCCCTGGGACGTCCGCCGGCGCCGTACCGTTCGCGCAGCACGCCCATGGCCTCCGCCACCGCGGCGAACGGCGCGAAGGGGTCCCGGCCGCCCGGCCCCCGGTGCTCGACGACGTCCTCCCACCAGCGTTCCGGATCGTCGTACCCGGCGGACTCGGCGAGCACGGCGAGGGGATCGACGCGGACCTGGTCGCCGCCGGCGGCGAGAGCGGACGCGGGAGCGTCGTCCCCGGCGGCGGAGGCGGACGCTGGACCGTCCGTCCCGCCCGCCGGTCCCTCCTCGCCCTCCGTGCCCCTCCCGCCGCCCTCGTCCGCCTCCTGCCACGCGAGCGTGTGCGTGGCGGGCAGGTCGATGAAGCGGGCCGGGACGTCGTGTTCGACGGCCCAGCGGATGGCCACCCACTCGGGACTGAACTCGGCGAACGGCCAGAAGGCCGAACGGCCGGGTTCGTCCACGGCGTGGGCGAGCAGGGCGACCGGGGGCCGCAGCCCCGGGTCGGCGGCCAGCGGGATCAGCGCGTCGGCCTCGGGCGGGCCCTCGATCAGGACGACGCCGGGCCGGGCGGCGTCCAGCGCGGTCCGCACCGCCCGCGCGGAGCCGGGCCCGTGGTGCCGCACGCCGAGCAGCAGGGGCCCGGAGTCGTACGCCGGGCCCGCGCCGGTGCCGGTCATGCGCTCACCTCCCGGCAGGCGCGGTAGAAGTCCGTCCAGCCGTCGCGCTCGCGGACCACCGTCTCCAGGTACTCCTGCCAGATCACCCGGTCGGCCGCGGGGTCGCGGACGACGGCACCGAGGATGCCGGCGGCGATGTCACCCGGGCGCAGCACGCCGTCACCGAAGTGGGTGGCGAGCGCGAGGCCGTTGGTGACGACGGAGATCGCCTCCGCCGTGGACAGCGTGCCGCTGGGTGACTTCACTCTGGTGCGGCCGTCGGCGGTGACGCCGTCGCGCAGCTCCCGGAAGACGGTCACGACCCGCCGGATCTCGTCGATGCCGTCGGGCGCGGCCGGCAGCTCCAGGGAGCGGCCGAGCTGCTCCACCCGGCGGGTGACGATGTCGACCTCGGCGTCGGCGCTCTCCGGCAGCGGCAGCACCACGGTGTTGAAGCGGCGGCGCAGCGCGCTGGAGAGCTCGTTGACACCGCGGTCACGGTCGTTGGCGGTGGCGATGAGGTTGAAGCCGCGGACCGCCTGGACCTCCTCGCCCAGCTCGGGGACGGGCAGGGTCTTCTCGGACAGGATGGTGATGAGCGTGTCCTGCACATCGGCCGGGATGCGGGTCAGCTCCTCCACGCGGGCGGTCATGCCCTCCGCCATGGCGCGCATCACGGGGCTCGGCACGAGGGCCTCCCGGCTGGGGCCGTGCGCGAGGAGCCGCGCGTAGTTCCAGCCGTAGCGGATCGCCTCCTCCGGGGTGCCGGCCGTGCCCTGCACCAGCAGTGTCGAGTCTCCGCTGACGGCGGCGGCCAGATGTTCCGACACCCAGGTCTTGGCGGTGCCGGGCACACCGAGCAGGAGCAGGGCGCGGTCGGTGGCGAGCGTGGTGACGGCGACCTCGACGATCCGGCGCGGCCCCACGTACTTGGGGGTGATCACCGTGCCGTCCGGCAGTGTGCCGCCGAGCAGGTACGTCGCCACCGCCCACGGCGACAGCTTCCAGCGGGCCGGGCGCGGGCGGTCGTCCTGCGCGGCGAGCGCGGCGAGTTCGGCCGCGAAGGCCTGCTCGGCGTGCGGGCGCAGCACCTGCCCGGTCTCGTCGCGCTCGGATGCGGCGGTCGTCGGTTCCACGGACTCCATGGACACAGACATGGCTGAGGCCCCCTCCAGCTCGGCCGGTTCGGATCTGGTACCCACCGTGCACCACGCCACTGACAATCGCTGTGACCTGCGCAAACGCTCCCGTCGGGCCGATTGTCAGTGGGGGGACCTACCGTCGGTGACATGACTGAGCAGGGGGTGCGCTGGACCGCGGAGCAGGTGCTGGCACTGGCGCCTGACGCCGCGTCACGCAAGGCGGGGAGCAGACTCGGCGCGGCCGGGCCGTGGTCCGGGGCGGGGAGCGGAGAGGGGTCGGTGTGGGGGCAGTGCAAGGGCAGTGGCAGCAGGCCGTACCGGACGGTGGTGGACCTGGCGGACGTGGCCGGGCCGGCGTACCGGTGCAGCTGTCCGAGCCGTAAGTTCCCGTGCAAGCACGCGCTCGGCCTGCTGCTGCTCTGGGCGGGCGGCGACGACGCGGTGCCGGCCTCCCCACAGCCACCGGACTGGGCGGAACAGTGGCTCGCGGGCCGGCGCGGACGCGAGGCGACGAGGGCGGCCCAGGCCGACGGCGGTGCGCCGGCCGGGTCAGCCGGTCCGGAGGCGGCCCGCCGGCGGGCCGAGCGCCGGGCCGAGCGGGTCACGGCGGGCGCGACGGAACTTGAACAGCGTCTGACGGACCTGCTGCGCGGCGGCCTGGCCACGGCCGAACAGGCGGGGTACGGGCTGTGGGAGGAGACGGCGGCCCGCATGGTCGACGCTCAGGCCCCCGGACTGGCCGCACGGGTGCGGGAACTGGGGGCGATACCGGCCTCGGGCGCGGGCTGGCCCGCCCGGCTGCTGGAGGAGTGCGCGCTGCTGCATCTCCTCGGCCAGGGCTGGCTGCGCCGCGACACGCTGCCGGACGCCCTCGCGGCCACGGTCCGCTCCCGGCTCGGCCTGCCCGCCACGCCGGACGGCCCGCCGGTGCGCGACCGCTGGCTGGTCCTCGCCCAGTACGACACGGCCGACGCGAAACTGACGACCCGCCGCATATGGCTGTACGGCGCCGAGTCCGGCCACACCCGGCTGCTGCTGTCCTACGGCGCGGCCGGACGGGCGCCGGAGACGGCGCTGCCGGTCGGGCTCGCCCTGGACGCGGAGCTGTCCGCCTACCCGGGTGCAGGCCGGACCCGGGCAGCCTTGGGCGAACGGTTCGCCGCTCCGGCCCCGGCCGCGTTCCGCCCGCCGGGCGTGACCACCTCGGAGGCGGCGGCCCGGTACGGCGCGGCACTGCGTGACGATCCCTGGCTGGAGTCGGTCCCGGTGACGCTGGGACGGGTGATACCGGTCCCGGACGGCGACCGGTGGCAGCTGGCCGACGCCGACACGGACAGGGCCCTGCCGCTGACCCGGGCCGCCCGCTCCCGCCCCGGCCTGTGGCGGCTGGTCGCCCTCTCCGGCGGCGCCCCCGTCACGGTCTTCGGCGAGTCCGGCCACCGCGGCTTCACCCCGCTCACCGCCTGGCCGGAGGGAACGGGCGACGCGGTGCCCCTGTGCTGACCGCGCGCACGAAACCTCCAGGGACACCCCGCCAGCCGAACGGAACGGAGACACGATGAACGGGACACCGCCCGGCAAGGACACACCGGCCGACAGGGAGACACCGGGCAACCCCGCAACCGGGCCCAGGAGCGAGACCCAGGACACCGGCGGGTGGACCCTGGACGCCGGTACACCGGGTGCCGGCGGGAGCCCGGCCGCCACCGGGTCACCGGGGCACGGAGAGTCCGGGACCGACACTCTCACCCCGCCCGACGGCGCGACACCGGCCGACAGCTCTACCCCGGTCATGTGCGCGACGTCGGGCGACAACAGACCACCGGCCGCCGACCGGACACCGGCCGCCCACCCGAACCCGGCCGACGGCGTCGTGCCGGACAACCACGCCGCGCCGGGCCTCAGCAAGGGGGCCGCCGGCGCCGTAGCGGATAACAGCGCGGGGGCGGGCAGCGCCGTACCGGACAGCCACGCCGCACCGGACAGCAGCACGGGATCGGTCAGCGCCGTAGCGGACAGCCGCGCCGCGCCGGACAGCAGCGCGGGGGCGGCTGGCGCCGTACCGGGCCGCAGCACGGGAATGGTCAATGGCGTACCGGGCAACAGCACGGGGTCGGACAGCGCCGCACCGGACCGCATGACCCCAGCGGATCCTGGCGGCTCCTGGGAGGACCTGGTGACCGCCGCCCTTCTCGGCACCGACCGGCGCGCACCGGCGTACGGCGTGCCCGGGCGCGCCGCGCCGGTCGCGCTGCTGGACGCGGCTGCCGTGGCGGCCGTACGACGGCGGGCCGGACTGCGGCCCGCGCGGGCGGCACGGCGGCCGGAGCGGGCGCCCGCGGATCCGCGGCCCGCCCTGCCCGCGGCGGCGGCCCGCCGGCTCACCACGCTGCTGGCCGACCGTTCCGGCGGGGCAGGCGGCCGGCGGGGCAGCTCGCCGGACCTCATGGAGCTGCTCCCGCAGTGGCTCGCGGCGGCCAACGCGCACGGGTACGCGGCACCCCCGCAGGCGCTGTCCGCGCTGCTGGACGCGGCCCGGGGCCGTACGGACCTGCGGCCGGCGGCGCTGGCGTTCGCGGGACCGCGCGCGCTGTGGCTGGCCCGGCTGAACCCGGACTGGCGCTTCGCCCTGCGCGCGGCCCCCGGCGGCGGCGCCGCCCTGCCCGGTCCACAGGACGCCGGGGCGGTGCGCCGGCTGTGGTCGGAAGGACTGTTCGCCGAGCGCGTGGCGCTGCTGGGCGCCCTGCGCGCCGGTACACCGGCACTCGGACGCGACCTGCTGGCGTCGACGTGGGCGACGGAGCGGGCGGAGGACCGGCTGATGTTCCTCGACTCGCTGCGTACCGGCCTGTCGGAGGCGGACGAGCCGTTCCTGGAGCAGGCGCTGGGCGACCGCAGCCGCAATGTCCGGGCGACCGCGGCGGACCTGCTGTCGGCGCTGCCGGGTTCCGCCCTCGCCGCGCGGATGGCCGCACGGGCCGCGGCATGTGTGGCCCTGGACCGGACGGGGAACTCGCCCGTGATCGTGGTGGAGCCGCCGCCCGAGTGCGACTCCGGCATGGAACGCGACGGTGTGGTGGCCACACCGCCCTCGGGCAGAGGGGAACGATCGTGGTGGCTGGGGCAGCTGGTGGAAGCCGCCCCGCTCGGCACCTGGGCCGGGCGGTTCGGCGGGCGGACGGCCCACGACATCGTGGCGCTGCCGGTGTCGGACGGCTGGCAGGGCGAGCTGCACGCCGCCTGGTGCCGGGCGGCGGTACGGCAGCGGGACGCCGCGTGGTCCCGGGCACTGCTCGGCTCGCCGTCGGCGCCGGAGGCGGGCGGCCCGGGCGCGGTGTCCCTGGCGGAACGGGCGAAGCTGCTGGCAGCGCTGGCCCCGGCGGAGCGGGCCGCGTGGGTGGCCGGGTTCATCGCGACACACGGCTTGTCAGAGGCGTTCCAGCTGCTCGGAGTGTGCGCCGTCCCCTGGGCCGCCCCGCTGGGCCGGGCGGTGGTGGACGCCCTGAACATCGCGCGCGACGCGGGCAGTTACCCGTGGAGTTTCAGCGGGGTGATGGGGCTCGCGGAACGCTGTCTGGATCCGGCGGAGACCGTACGGCTGGAGGCGCTGCTGGCGATACCCGACGAGCGGGAGGACGCCGCGCCGGGGGCCGGCGGGTACTGGGCGGAGGCGTTCCAGCGCCTGGTCACGACGCTGCGGCTACGGGCGGTGATGGCGCAGGAGCTGACACCGGTGCCCGCCGACGCCCCGGCTCGGCCCCTGCGGGCACCCGCTCGGCCGCCACAGGCGCCGGCACCACTGCCCATGCCCGGTCACCCGGCGCAGGCAGCCCCTCAGCCGCCGGACGCGGCCGGCTGACCGGCGTTCTCCCGTACCCACTCCACGATCGACGTCATGGTGGCGCCCGGCGTGAAGATCGCGGCGACGCCCTTCTCCTTCAGCGGCGCGATGTCCTCCTCCGGGATGATGCCGCCCCCGAAGACGAGGATGTCCGCCGCGTCCCGCTCCCTGAGCAGGTCGATGACCGCGGCGAACAGCGTGTTGTGGGCGCCGGAGAGGATGGAGAGACCGATCGCGTCGGCGTCCTCCTGGATGGCGGTGTCGACGATCTGTTCCGGGGTCTGGTGGAGCCCGGTGTAGATGACCTCCATACCGGCGTCGCGCAACGCGCGCGCGATGACCTTGGCCCCACGGTCGTGGCCGTCGAGCCCCGGCTTGGCGACCACCACGCGGATCGGACCGGCTGCCACACCCATCACTGCCTCCATCAAGCGACCACGGAAGCGATCGCTTCCGTCCGTACCGACAAGTACCGCACTTTTGGCGCGTCCCGCCATTGTCGCGAAGTGAACGAACGTTATCCACAGCATCCCGCACCCCGCGGTTTTACGGCGCGCAGGGAGGGGGAAATCACATGGTGGGACATGAGGGCACACGGGGGATCGAGCCGACTCCCGGCGTGCCGACAGGAGGTCGGCCATGAAGGTCACCGGGGTACTGCCACTCTTCCTCCCGGTCTGCCGCCGCCTGTGGCCCGGCAGACTGACCGGACTGTCCATGGCGCTGCTCAAGGCGACCGCCCTCGAGGCGGCGATCCTCGCCGGGCATCTCCTGCTGTATCCGACGGGCCTCGCCCAGGAGCGCCGCTCGGCGGCCCTGGCCGCGGCGGAGGGCGCCACCCGGCTGCCGGCCCACCCCGGTACCCCGGTCGTGCTGCTGCACGGCTTCATCGACAACCGCTCGGTGTTCGTGCTGCTGCGCCGCACCCTCGCCCAGCACGGCAGACAGCGCGTCGAGTCGCTGAACTACTCCCCGCTGACCTGTGACATACGGGCGGCGGCCGATCTGCTCGGCCGGCACATCGAGGAGATCTGCGAGCGCACCGGCAGCGCCCGGGTCGACATCGTGGGACACAGCCTCGGTGGTCTGATCGCCCGCTACTACGTCCAGTGCCTGGGCGGCGACCTGCGCGTACGGACGCTGGTCACGCTCGGGACGCCGCACTCCGGGACCAAGGTGGCGCCGCTGGCCGACGCCCATCCGATCGTGCGGCAGATGCGGCCCGGATCCCCGGTGATCAAGGAGCTGGCCCGGCCCGCGCCCGGCTGCCGTACGCGCTTCGTGAGCTTCTGGAGCGACCTGGACTCCATGATGGACCCGCTGGAGACGGCCTGCCTGGAGCATTCCGATCTGGACGCGCGCAATGTCCGGGTGACCGGCATCGGCCATCTCGCCCTGCCCGTGCACCCTGCCGTGGCCGCCGGGATACGCGAGGTCCTCGACGCTCCGCACCCCGGTGAGCGGGTCGGCGAGGGTCTGACCGTGGCCTGAGACCAGCCTCGCCCGGGAAGGCGCGGATCCGCGCACAGCTGACTCAGAGTCACTACACATCGAACAGTCTTCGAACGAAAAGCCAAAGTCGCGTTCCGCCTCCCCCGAAACACGTCCGAATGCCCGTTTCCGGCCCACGGGAAACAAGCCGAAGATTGTCGTGCCCGCATACCGCCGGGTACAGTCGCCGCACTGCTCTGGCAGCCCCTGTTGTCGAGGCGAAAGAGAAGTTGGTGAACGATCGTCACCCGTCGGGGACCATGACCACCCCGGCCCCGGCTTCCGACGCCTCCCCCGCGCACTACCCGCCGTACGGGGCACAGGAAGCCCCCTACGACGACCTCACCACCTACGGTGGCTATGACGCCACCGGTTTCACGAGTGGTTCCGCGGGCACCACGGCCTTCGACACCGACCCGCTCTTCGGCAGTTTTCCGGGCGGCGAGCAGACCACCGGCGCGTACGACACGGCCCAGTGGCAGCCGGGCAGCGGCCAGTCCTCCGACTACGACCCGTGCGCGGCCCCGCCCCATGCCGGTTACGACTCCGGCGGCTACGACACGTCCGGTTGGGCGGTCCCCGCGCAGGCCACCGGCAACGACGTCAGCGGCCAGTGGGACACCGGCGCCTGGCTCCCGTCCGACCGGCCCGGCGGCGCCGACCCCACCCAGCAGTGGGAGTGGGGCACCCAGACCTTCGACACGGGCGCGTACGACGCCACGCAGTGGAACTCCGCGGGGCAGCAGGCCGGGACGGCGGAGCCCGAGCAGGGTGGCGAGCCGTTCGACCAGCAGGCCACCGCCACGTTCGAGGCGGTCGGCGACGCGCGGGCCGCGGCCTTCGAGCAGGCGCCGTACGAGGACACGCCGTACGAGGACACCGCCTGCGACGAACAGCCTCCCGGCGAGGGCGAGCCGGACTCCACCGGTGAACTGCCCGCCGTGACCGGACTGCTGGACGGCCAGGAGGAGACCGGCCCGGAGCCGGAGACCCGCGCGGGCTCACGCGGCGCGGCGCGCTCCCGGCGCCGTACGCCCGCCAAGCGCTCGGCGCTGCTGACCGTCGCCGTGCCCTCGGCCTGCGTGATGGGAGTCGCCGGGATCGCCGCAGCCTCGGTCGGCGCGCTCGGCGACAGCTCCGAGGACACCACCGCCTCCGCCCCGGACGTGCAGGTGGTCAAGCCGTCGATCGCCAACAGCAAGCTGGACACCCAGCTCAGGACGCTCTCCGACGGCGCCCACGACTTCGCCGACCGGGCGAGCCGCACCCAGGAGCGGATCGACCTCGTGGCGCAGCAGGCACTGGAGAAGAAGAAGGCCGCCGCTGAGGCCGCACTCAAGGAGCGGCTGCGCCCCAAGTTCGTGCTGCCGGTCACCCAGCGCGGCCTCAGCGCGTACTTCGGCCAGGCGGGCGTCAACTGGATGTCGGTGCACACCGGCATCGACTTCCCCGTCTCGTACGGCACGACGGTGATGGCCGCCACCGACGGCACGGTCACCACGCAGTGGAACAGCGCCTACGGCAACATGCTGATCCTGACGTCGAAGGACGGCACGCAGACCTGGTACTGCCACCTGTCCAGCTACCGCGTCGCCTCCGGTACGACCGTCAAGGCCGGCCAGCCGATCGCCTACTCCGGCAACTCCGGCAACTCCACCGGCCCGCACCTCCACTTCGAGGTGCGTCCGGCGGGCGGGGCGGCCATAGACCCGTTGCCGTGGCTGCGCAGCCACGGACTCGATCCGACGTAGGACCGGCAGGCCCCCGCCGAGCGGCGGGGGCTCTTCTGTGCCCTACAGCTTCTCCACCGGCGCGTACCGCAGCAGCAGCCGCTTCGGCTTGGTGTCCCCGAAGTCGACCGTGGCCTCCGTGTTCGCGCCCGTGCCCTTCACCCCGACGACCGTGCCCAGGCCGAACTGGTCGTGGGTGACCCGGTCGCCGACGGCAAGCGCGACCACCGGCTTCTCTGCCGTGCGCCGCGTGGCGAACCCCGACGCGCCCGACGCCGAGGAGCGCGAGCGGGAGGAGGACAGCGAGGCCGCGATCCCGGACACCGGCCCGGACGACACCGGCGCCGCGGCCCCCGTCCGCTTCCACTCCAGGTGCGCGGCCGGGATCTCCTCCAGGAAGCGGGACGGCGGGTTGTACGACGGCTGGCCCCAGGCGCTGCGCAGCGCCGACCGCGTGAGGTACAGCCGCTCCCGGGCGCGGGTGATGCCGACGTAGGCCAGGCGGCGCTCCTCCTCCAGCTCCTTGGCCTCGCCGAGGGCGCGCATGTGCGGGAAGACGCCGTCCTCCATGCCGGTCAGGAACACGACCGGGAACTCCAGGCCCTTGGCGGTGTGCAGCGTCATCAGCGTGATGACGCCGTCGCCGCCCTCCTCGTCGGGGATCTGGTCGGAGTCGGCGACCAGGGCGACCTGCTCCAGGAAGTCGGCGAGCGTGCCGGCCTCCCCTTCCCCGCGCTCCTGCTCGAACTCGAGCGCCACGGCGGCGAGTTCCTGAAGGTTCTCGATGCGGGTCTCGTCCTGCGGGTCGGTGGAGGCCTGCAACTCGGCCAGATACCCGGTGCGTTCGAGTACCGCTTCGAGGACGGTCGCCGGGCCGGCGCCGGATTCGACGATCGTGCGCAGGTCCTCCATCAGCGTGTTGAACCGCTTCACCGCGTTCGTGGACCGCGCGGCCATGCCGTACGCCTCGTCGACCCGCTTCAGGGCCTGGGGGAAGCTGATCTTCTCGCGCTGGGCGAGGGCGTCGACCATGGCCTCCGCGCGGTCGCCGATACCCCGCTTGGGCACGTTGAGGATGCGGCGCAGCGGCACGGAGTCCTCGGGGTTGGCGAGGACACGCAGGTAGGCCAGGACGTCCCTGACCTCCTTGCGCTCGTAGAAGCGGACGCCGCCGACGACCTTGTACGGCAGGCCGACGCGGATGAAGACCTCTTCGAACACACGGGACTGGGCGTTGGTGCGGTAGAAGACGGCGACGTCCCCGGCGCGTGCCTCGCCCGCGTCGGTGAGCCGGTCTATCTCCTCCGCGACGAACTGAGCCTCGTCGTGCTCGGTGTCGGCGACGTAACCGGTGATCCGGGCGCCGTGGCCGGCGTTGGTCCACAGGTTCTTCGGGCGGCGGGACTCGTTGCGCTCGATGACCGCGTTGGCCGCGGACAGGATCGTCTGCGTGGAGCGGTAGTTCTGCTCCAACAGGATCGTCGTCGCGTTCGGGTAGTCCTCCTCGAACTGGAGGATGTTGCGGATCGTCGCGCCCCGGAAGGCGTAGATCGACTGGTCGGCGTCACCCACGACACACAGTTCGGCCGGCGGCAGGTCGCTGTCGCCGGGCGGTACGTCGGCGTCCTCGGCGGCACGCTCGCCCGTCCCGACCAGCTCGCGCACCAGGGCGTACTGGGCGTGGTTGGTGTCCTGATACTCGTCGACCAGGACGTGCCGGAAGCGGCGGCGGTAGTGGTCGGCGACGTCCGGGAAGGCGCGCAGCAGGTTGACCGTCGTCATGATCAGGTCGTCGAAGTCGAGGGCGTTGGCCTCGCGCAGCCGCGACTGGTAGAGCGCGTACGCCTGGGCGAGGGTCTTCTCGAAACCGTCGGCGGCCTGGGCGGCGAAGTCCTCCTCGTCGATCAGCTCGTTCTTCAGATTGCTGATCTTGGCGCTGAAGGACTTGGGCGGGTAGCGCTTGGGGTCGAGTTCCAGATCACGGCAGACCAGGGCCATCAGGCGCTTGCTGTCGGCCGCGTCGTAGATCGAGAACGACGAGGTGAAACCGAGCTTTTTCGACTCGCGGCGGAGGATGCGCACACACGCGCTGTGGAAGGTCATCACCCACATCGCGTTGGCGCGCGGGCCGACGAGCTGCTCGACGCGCTCCTTCATCTCGCCGGCGGCCTTGTTGGTGAAGGTGATCGCGAGGATCTGACCCGGGTGGACGCTCCGCTCGGCGAGCAGGTGGGCGATGCGGTGGGTGAGCACACGGGTCTTGCCGGAACCGGCGCCGGCGACGATGAGCAGCGGGGAGCCGGCGTGCACGACCGCGGCGCGCTGGTTCTCGTTCAGCCCCTCCAGGAGCGCCGCCGCGTCGATCACGGGGCGCGGGGCGCCGTCGCGGTAGTGGGAGTCCCGGTCCGGCGGCACGTCGAACTTCCCGCCGAACAGATCGTCCGGAAGGGGCTCCGGAGCGTGGTCGTGCTCGGGCGGCGGCGGGAGCTCCTCGTCGTGCCCACGCGGGGGCTGGAGGTCCGCCAGGAAGCTGTCGTCAAAGAGGCTGCTCATCGCTCTCCGAGTCTAGGGCGCCCCACCGACAACCGGTCACCGTCCCGCAAGCCGATCTTCGCCACGCGGGTGCCCCGCGACCCCTCACGCACCGGAAGCACCTGGTCACGTCCGCGTGAACCCGCCCCGAGGTCACGGAAATGTATCGGACATACTGCGCACCAACCTTCACAGAAGCCACACGAGTTGGCTAGGTTGCCGTCAGGCCGCACGACCCCCCTCCGGCGAACGTCGCCGGGCCGCGCGGCCTCCGCCGAGTCCGGCGTGCCCCCTGCGCGGCACCCGGAGCCGGGGACCCACCGAATCCCGGGGTGAATCGGCCGACTCCCGCCCGGGACGACGCCGTAGGGCAACCCTTCCGTCCGCCCGAACCCGACAGCTAACCCGGTAGGCGGCAGCTAGGAAGGAGTCGCCTCCCTTGGCGTCGCACCGCAAGCCGCGCCCCGGCGGAACGCCCGGAGCGGGCATCCGCACCCCCGCTCTCGCCACCGCCGCCCTCACCTCCCTCGCCGTGTTCTCCCAGACCGCGGAGGCCGCTCCCGAGGCCGGTCACGGCAGGCCGAGCCCGGAGGAGGTCGAGCGGAAGATCGACGACCTCTACCGCCGGGCGGACTCCGCGACCGGGACGGCCGCAGCGGCCCAGGAACCGGCTGGCGTCCCACGGCGGCAGGCCGACAGCCTCCAGCGGCTCCGTGACGAGGTCGCCCGGCGCGCGGCCCGGGCCCGTGCCGTCCCGGCCCCCCGCGGCACCGCCTCCGCCCTGGACACGGCCGTCCTGCCGCCCACGCGGGGCGGGGACAGTGCCGCGGGGGCCAGGGGGAGAATCGGCGCCGCGGCAGCGGGCCGCGATGTCGCAGCACCCCGGTGGAGCGGGGGCGTCGTAGCGCCGGTCCCCGGAGGCGACGTCACCACACTCGCACCGGTGGCACCGGCACCACCGGTCAGGGACGCGGTCCTACCGGGCCGGGAGGTGGCCGTCGTGCCGCCCGCGGACTCCGTCGTACCGCCCGGGAACAGCCGGCCGGAGATCGCCGCTCGAGCCGTGCGGGACCCGAAGGCGGTGAAGACCGCCGTTCAGCGAAAGCTCGCCCATGCGCGCGTGCTGCTCGCACAGCGGACCGCCCAGGGGTCCGCGCCGTCCGGCACGGACGCGGCCAAGGCCGGGAAGGCCGTCGCCTTCGCCCGGGCCCAGCTCGGCAAGCCCTGCGTGTGGGGTGCCGCCGGCCCCGGCTCCTACGACTGCTCGGGCCTGACCCAGGCCGCCTGGAAGTCCGCCGGCGTCACCCTGCCGCGTACCGCCCGTGACCAGGCCGCCGCCGGCACCACGGTGCCGCCGGCCGACGCCCGCCCCGGCGACCTCGTCTTCTTCCACGACGACCGCCGCCACGTCGGGCTCTGCACGGGCGACGGCATGATGATCCACGCGCCCAGACCGGGCGCGTACGTCCGTGAGGAACCGATCTCCTCCGTCGGCGGGTCGGCCGTCCACAGCGTGGTGCGACCGGGCTGACGTCCCGGGCCGGCCCTGGCCGGCCCACCGGCCGGCGCGGCCAATGCGGACGGCGCGGCCAATGCGGACGGCCCACCGGCCGGCGATCAGGTCCAGAGCACGGCGATGAAGATGTTCGCCGTGGTCAGCAGGCCGACGAGCGCGAACTGGCCCTTGTCGATCCGCTCCTCGTCGCGTTTGACGTAGACCAGCCCGAGGATCACGATCAGCAGGGCCAGCTTCACGCCGATCTTCACGGTGTTGATGTGGTGGTCGTCGGCCTGGTTGAGGCCGACCAGCGCCACCCCGGTGACCAGCATGGTCAGCGCGCCGTGCAGCATTCCGGGCACGAACCGGGCCGTGCCCCGGCCCATCGCCTTCATCTGGGTGAGGAAACCGCCGAGCAGCGCGGCGATACCGACGATGTGCAGGCCGACGAAGAGATGGATGAGTACGTCCATGGGGCCGGAGCCTAACCAGGCGTGCCCCGGCCCCCCTTCACCGGCCCCACCGAGCGCTCGTGACGGGGGTCGCGGACACCGGCGGGCGTATATGCGAGCCATAGCACCCCACCCGTCCCGCCCGTCCCACTTCCTGCACTTCGATCATCACGCAGCGTGAACGGAACGACTCCGGCTGGGCAGCGGGATCACATGCGGTCAAATCCCAGCCCGTCGCGGACAGTTCCGCACAGTGCGTTACCAACTCGTCACCGTTCGGCCTAGCGTCCTCCTCCAGGTGACCGGCTCCCCACGCCGCCCGGACCAGGGGCGGCAGTCGGTCACCCGCGCCGAGAAGGACCCGGCGGCGGCCCGTTCCCCCTGTGCGGACCGCCGCCGGGCGCACTGACCGCTCGACATACGAGCCGTACGGAAGGACGTGACGGTCCAGGTGGCAGCGCACCGCAAGCCCCGGCAACGCTCGCTCAGTGGTACGGCCCGCACAGCCGCCACACTCGCCCTGGCGGGCGTGGCCACCGCGACGGGCTTCGACGGGACGGGCCACGCCGAGCCCCAGCCGACGCCCGGGCAGGTGAAGGCCGAGGTGGACCGCCTGTACCGGGAGGCCGAGACCGCCACTGAGAAGTACGACGGGGCGAAGGAGAAGGCGGAGGCGGCCCAAAAACGGATCGCCGGATTCCAGGACCAGGCCGCCCGCAGACAGCAGAGACTCAGCTCGGCCCGCGACGCACTGGGCTCGATCGCGGCGGCGCAGTACCGGGACGGCGGCGTCGACCCGGCCTGGCAGCTGGCCCTCTCCAGCGCCCCCGACCGATATCTGGACGGCGCCGCGTTCGCGGAACGGGCCGGTCACCGGCAGGCCGCCGTGGTGTCCCGGGTCCGCGACCAACTGCGGGAGATCGAGCGGCTGCGCGGTGCCGCGCGTATCGAGCTGTCGTCGCTGCGCGCACGGCAGGCGGAGCTGGACCGGCAGAAGAGGACCGTCACCGGCAAACTGGACGAGGCCCGGCGGCTGCTCGCCCGACTGACGCCCCGCCAGCGGGCCGAGGTCACCGGCGGCACGGGCCGACGCGTCTCCCGGTCGGCCGCGGGCCCGCGGGAGCCGATGCGGGCCGGGCCCTCACCGGCCACCACCGCACGTGCGGCGGCGGCCGTCGCCTACGCCTACGGCAAGCTCGGCAGCCCCTACGTGTGGGGGGCGACCGGTCCGAACGCCTTCGACTGCTCGGGACTGGTGCAGGCCGCCTACCGCTCGGCCGGCGTCTCCCTGCCCCGCACCACCTACGCCCAGATCGATGCGGGCCGACGGGTGTCCCGCTCCGAACTCCAGCCGGGCGACCTGGTGTTCTTCTACTCCGGGATCAGTCACGTCGGCATCTACGTGGGCGACGGCCAGATGATCCACGCCCCGAACCCGTCGGCCCCGGTCCGCCTGGCGCCGGTCGACCAGATGCCGTTCGCGGGGGCGACCCGCGTGGCGTGAGGGTCGTGACCCGGGCTTTCGTGGGGGGTGGAACAAGGTCGCGGTACGGGCAGGCTCCGGGGTGAGGCGGGCGGTGCCGCGGGGGTCAGACCAGCCGGCGGGCGGTCGCCCAGCGGGTCAGCTCATGACGGTTGGACAGCTGGAGCTTGCGCAGGACCGCCGAGACATGGGACTCGACCGTCTTCACTGAGATGAACAGCTGCTTGGCGATCTCCTTGTACGCGTAACCACGGGCGATCAGGCGCAACACCTCGCGCTCGCGCTGGGTGAGGCGGTCCAGGTCCTCGTCCAGCGGCGGGGCGTCGGTGGAGGCGAAGGCGTCCAGGACGAACCCGGCCAGCCGCGGGGAGAAGACGGCGTCGCCCTCCTGTACGCGGAAGACCGAGTCGACCAGGTCGGTGCCGGTGATCGTCTTGGTGACATAGCCGCGGGCGCCACCGCGGATCACACCGATCACGTCCTCCGCCGCGTCCGACACGGACAGCGCCAGGAAGCGGACGGGCCGTTCGGGGTCCGCCATCAGGGCCGCACACCGGCGCAGCACCTCGACCCCGCCGCCGCCCGGCAGGTGGACGTCGAGGAGGACCACCTCGGGCCGGGTCGCGATGATGACCGAGACCGCCTGGTCGACGTCCGCGGCCTCGCCGACCACCTCGACCCCCGTCTCGGCGGTCCGGCCGATCTCGGCCCGCACACCGGTGCGGAACATCCGGTGGTCGTCCACGAGCACCACCCGCACCTGCCGCCCACGCGCACCGCCGTCATCGGACCGCTCGGTCCCTGCCGCCTGTGCCGCCCCCGCCGTGCCGTTCGCCTCGGTCGCGTCGCTCATGACGTCCTCTCCGCCCTCTCCATCTCCAGCTCGACCTCGGTCCCGCCCCCCGGCACCGCCCGCAGCCGGGCCGTACCGCCGTTGCGCTCCATGCGGCCGATGATCGATTCTCTGACGCCCATGCGGTCGGCGGGTATCGAGTCCAGGTCGAAGCCGGGGCCCCGGTCGCGCACGGACACGAAGACCGCCTTTCCCTCGACTTCGGCATACACCTGTACGGCACCGCCGTCGCCACCGTACTTGGCGGCGTTCACCATCGCCTCGCGCGCGGCCTGCATCTGCGCGCCGGTCCTCTCGTCCAGCGGGCAGTCGCCGACGACGACGACCTCGATGGGCACGCCGTGCTTGTCCTCCACCTCGGCGGCGTTGCGCCGCACCGCCTCGGCGATCGTGTCCGGTTCGTCCGTCTCCTCCTTGCCGGTGCCCTCCGGCTTGTACAACCAGGTGCGCAGGTCGCGTTCCTGGGCGCGCGCGAGTCGGCGCACCTCGCTCGCGTTGTCGGCGTTGCGCTGGATCAGGGTGAGGGTGTGCAGCACGGAGTCGTGCACGTGGGCGGCGACCTCCGCACGCTCCTGGGCGCGGATGCGCATCAGGCGTTCCTCGGACAGGTCCTGGGTCATGCGGACCAGATACGGGCCGGCGAGCAGGGTGATGCCCACCAGGACGGCGAGCGCGGCCTGGAGGACCGCGCCGAGGTGGGCGGCCGAGCCCTGGAGGACGAAGACGGCCGAGACACCGGCCGTGACCAGCAGGACACCGGCGGCCGCACGCAGCAGCGTCAGCGTGCGGCGCCGGCGGCCGACCTCGACCCAGCGGGCCCGGCGGGCGTTGTCGGCCTGGCGCCAGACAAGGGCGACACCGGCCGCGACGAGCACGGCGGGCACCAGATACGCCTTGGCCGGGCCGCCCAGGTTGACGCTGCCGACGAAGACCATGGACACGATGACCATGAGGAGCAGTGCGGCGATCTGCCCCCGGTCCGGCTTGCGGGCCACCAGCTTGCGCCGGCCGTCCGCCGAGGTCTCCGTCCCCACCAGCGACGGCTTCTGGCCGCCGACGCCGCCGATGCCGAGCGGGACGAAGAACCAGAACGCCGCGTACAGCAGGGCGCCGAGTCCGTCGGCCATGAACAGGCCGACGAAGACGAGCCGCACCCAGACGACGGGCAGCCCGAGATGCCCGGCGAGGCCCCGCGCCACTCCGCCGAGCCAGCGTCCGTCGCTGCTGCGGTAGAGCTTGCGCGGTGGCCGCGGGTCGTCGAGGGGCGGGCTTGCGGCTTCCGGCATGGCATCGATGGTCACACGGCCGGTGGGGCGGGGCATCAGGGTCGGTCCCCGAGACGCCCCTGATCTTCCGCCGGAGCCGGCCGGGGTGGCGGACCGTCCGGCGGTCGGTGCGGGTCGAACGCCTCCCCGGCCCGTCTCGGGGCCGATTTCAGGGTCGGCCCAGGGTTGTCCCGACTGCCGCCGGGGCGGACGGGCCGTCACCATGGACGCATGACGGATCACGAGCACGCCGCGACGGGTCCGGGACCCGGCTCCGGCCCGCGCCCGGCCCCGGGCACCGGGCCGACGGATGCCGCGCCCGCCGCGACGGGAAAGACAGGAGCGGCCGGCCCCGGCACCCGCACCCGTACTCACACCAGCGCTCGCGTCTCCACCGATACCGCTGACGGCAGCGGCAGCGGCAGCGGCAGCGGCAGCGGCAGCGCGACCGACGAGCGGGAAGCGCGTCAGGACACCACCGCGGTTCCCGAGCGGTTCCGGCGCGACCGCGGACACAAAATGATCGCGGGCGTGTGCGCGGGGCTGGGACGGCAGACCGACATGGATCCGGTGATCTTCCGGATCACCCTGGCCGTGCTGTCTGCGACCGGCGGCCTCGGCCTCATCTTCTACGGCTTCGCCTGGCTTCTGGTGCCGTACGCGGACGAGGAGGAGAACGAACTCCGCAAGCTGTTCACGGGCCGCGTCGACGGCCAGGCGCTGGCCGCCGTGCTGTTCGCGCTGGTCGGCTGCGGGATCTTCCTGACGATGCTGAGAAACGGCGGGGTGCTGGCCTTCGCCGCGGTGCTCTCGCTGCTGCTCACGGGCGCCGGGTACTGGTCACGGCGCCGGGACGCCCCCGACCCCGACCCGCTGGCCGCGCAGGTCGCCGCCGTCGCCCCGCCGGAGGCCCAGGCGCCGCCGGTCATCACCTACCCGTCCTGGTGGCGGGACCCGATCGTCAAGGACGGCACCCATGTCGGTGGCACCGGTTATCTGTGGGGGCCCGGCGACGCCCGGGACCGGGACCTCACCTCGGACCTCGACATCGGCGTCGCCACCCCCTGGACGCATCAGGGGACCGTACGGCCGCCCCGCACCGAGCCCCCGATACCGCCCCAGCGCGGTCCCCGCTGGATCGGTGGCCGGCTGTTCCTGCTGGCCATGCTGGCGGGCGGCCTGGGCGCCGGGATCGGCTGGGGCAGCCATCCGCTGGGCACCAGCCTCCAGACCGGCCTGGCGTGCGCGCTGGCGGTGTTCGGCCTGGGCATCGCGTTCAGCGCGTTCCTGGGCCGGACCGGGGCGGGCACGGTGTTCCTGGCGATCGTCACGGTGGCCCTGCTGGCCGGGGCGGCGGCCCTGCCCCGGGACATCACCGGCCACTGGCGGGAGACGTCCTGGAAGCCGGCCGCCACGGCCCAGCTGCGGTCCGCGTACGACCTCGGCACCGGCCGGGGCACCCTGGATCTGAGCCGGGTGCGTCCGGCCGAGGGGCAGACGGTCACGACGGACGCCCGGGTGGGCGCGGGACAGCTGAAGGTGATCGTGCCGGCGGACGCGACCGTGCGGATGAGCATCGATGTGGGCGTGGGCGACATCCGGTTGCCCGGGGACAGCGGAAAGGACGTGGACGTGAAGCCCGGCAGGCACAAGGACATGACGCTGGCGCCGGCCGACGGTGCCGGGAAGGCGGGCACGCTGGAGCTGACGCTCGGCGTCGGTGTGGGACAGGTGGAGGTCAGCCGTGCTGCGTCATGAGTTCCAGCCCGGGAAGCTGGTCGCCGGACTCTTCCTCACCGCCACCGGTGCCGTGTACGCGGGGGACGCGGGCGGCCTGTGGGACACGCCGTGGTTCGCGGTCGTGCCGCTCGTGGTGGGCGGCCTCTGCCTGGCCGGGATCACGGCCGTCCTGACCCGGGGGATACGCAGACGCGGAGGTGCGGAGGGCGGCTAGCGGTAACCGCCGGCCCGCTCCCGCCGGGCCCGCCAGGCCGCGTCCAGGGAGAGGTACGGGGCGCCGGCGAGGACCAGGGGGAGCCAGGCCATCAGGTAGACGAGGTCGTTGCCGTAGTAGTAGGGGGTGGTCGCCCAGCTCACCGTCAGCCAGAGGCTGAGCGAGATCAGCGCACCGCCGAGCGCGGCCAGCCGCCCGAACAGGCCGAGCAGGGTGCCGATGCCGACGGCCAGCTCGCCGAGGGCGATGGCGTAGCCGAAGCCCACCGGGCTCTTCAGGGCCAGGTCGATCAGGGCCGGGAGGGCGGCGGATCCACGGGCCCCGCTCAGGGTCTCGCCGATCGAGCCGGTGCCGCTGGCGTGGAAGAACGCGCTGTCGGTGAGCTTGTTGAGGCCGGCGTAGACGAAGGTGACCCCGAGGAAGACGCGGAGCGGCAGGAGCGCGTAGTGGGTGGCGGTGTCCCGCCAGGGGCGGGAACCGTTCAGGCGGTTGGTGTACGTGTCCGTCCGCATGCCGTGAGTCATCGCTGCCAGCCGCCTCTCGCCCACCGTGCCACCCCTCGTCCGACGATACGTACGACGAGGGGGGCCCGTTCAATCCTGTCCCGGACGATTCTCCGGATTTCCGGCGTTCGTGCGGACGGCGGGGTGGGTGGGGCCGGCTCACTCCGTCACGTGGACCGGGTACCGGTTGGTCGCCGTGCCGGCTGCGGTCACCACCTGGATGTCCACCGGGCCGGGCTCGACGTCGGCGGGCACGGGCACGGTCAGGGCGGTGTCCGTGGGGTTGCGGAAGCCGCCGGTGACGGGGACCAGGGGGACGTGGACGTCGACCGCTCCGATGCGGACCACCATGCGGGAGAGGTGGTCGGCGGTCTGGGCACCGGGCGGGACGAAACCGGCGCCACGGATCTCGATGTCGTCGCCGGTACGGACGGGTCCGTCGAGGTCGCCGGGTTCGCGGGCGCGGACCACCGAGAGGATCACGGGCCGGCCGCCCTCGGCGTACTTGCCAGCCAGGTAGGTCGCGGCCGAGATGAGCACGACCACGGCCAGGCCCCAGGGCAGGTCGGGCAGCCGGTCGGGGCGGCGGGCCAGCCGTACGGCGGCGAACAGCAGGGCGACGGCGCTGACGGCGACGTACTGGATGTCGGCGAAGGCACCCCGGCCGGAGTCGTCGGTGAGCAGGTCGGCGGCGCGCGGCCGGTGGGCCGGCACCTTCTGGAGGCGCTGGGCGAGGATGCGCAGGCCCACCACCCGGCGGACCAGGACGGCGATGCCGCACACCACGGCGAGGACGGTCAGCAGACCCGCGCCGCGCGCCAGGCCGAGGCCCGAGACCAGGGTGTCGCGCTCGGCCGGATCGGAGGCCGCGGCCAAGCGGGCGGCCAGCAGCAGGACGGCGTATCCGATGAACAGCACCCAGCAGACGGCCACGGTACGGGAGGTGGACATGCGGTTGTCCTCGCCGATCACCGGTGCGAGCGCTCCGCCGCGCGCCCGGTGGAAGAAGCAGGCGGCGGTCAGCGCGACGGCGACGGCGAGTGCGGCCAGCAGAGCGGCGGTGCGGGCGCCGGTCCAGCCCGCGCCGATCGCGGTGAGCGCCTCCGTGAGCAGCAGCGCGGTGACCGCGCCCCACACCGTGTACACGGTCCGCAGCCACAGCCGGGCCAGCCAGGTGGCACCCTCGGCCCGGCCGCGTGCGGCGACGGCCTCGGCCCGCTGGGTCAGTTCCTCGGAGACCCACTGGCGGGACGCCGGGACGGAGTGCGCGACGGCCGCCGGCAGTCCCCGGCCGGCGGCGAACTCGTCGCGCCGGCGCAAGAACGCGGCGACGGCCCGCCGGTGTCCCTCTCCCGCACCGTGCGGGCAGTCCCCGCAGGTGCAGCCGCTGTCGCCGCCCTCAGCACCCGTGTCCCCCCTGGCCTCCTGCACCGCCATGCCCGACGCCCGCCTTCCCCATGACCTGCCGTCATGGCCGCCGGCCGGCGCAGTGCGCGCGACCGCCCGGCAACTGCCCAGTGTTGACAGCGAATTGTGCCCTACATCAGGGCCTTGGGGGCCGCGACTCGGGGGTGCCGCGGGTGAAGCGCGGACCGCCATGTTGACTTGGCTGCGCACATTGCCGTACGGCCGGGATCATCCAGCGGGGGGAGTTCGTGGTGACGGAGGCGGCCGTGCCGGGGCTTCAGCCGAGCAGGTCCGGTTCGCTGCGGCTGATGTCCTGCCACAGCGGCTGGTAGTTGATCCAGGCGACCAGGTCGCCGCCGAGCTGTTCCCGGGTGGCGACCGCCAGTCTGTGGTCGATGAGCACCGGCCGGCCCGCCGCCTGGGCCATCAGCTGCACCTGGCAGGAGCGCTCCAGGGAAAGGAACCACCAGGCCGCCGCGTCCACCGAGTCGCCGACGGTGAGCAGCCCGTGGTTGCGCAGTACGAGCGCCTTGCGGGAGCCGAGCGCGGCGGCGATCCGGCGGCCCTCCCCGGCGTCGACGGTGACGCCGGTGTAGGCGTCGTACAGGGCGATGTCCTCGTAGAAGGCGCAGCTCTCCTGGGTGATGGGGTCGATGAGGTCGCCGAGGGCGGCGAGGGCTCGGCCGTGCACGGAGTAGCAGTGGGCGACGGCGACGACGTCGGGGCGGGCGGCGTGGACCTGGGCGTGGACGGTGAAGGCGGCCTGGTTGACGTGGTAGCGGCCCTCGACGACCTGCCCGTCCTGGTTGGCGAGGACGAGGTCGCCGACGGTGACGTGCCGGAACGGCATTCCGAAGGGGTTGACCCAGAAGCAGTCGGTGAACTCGGGGTCCCGGGCCGTGACGTGCCCGGACACCCCCTCCTCCAGGCCGGCCCGTCCGAAGATCCGCAGGGCACCCGCGAGCCGCTCCTTGCGGTGCCGGCGTTCGTCCTCGGCCGTCTCGTGCATGGGCGGCATGGCGAACCGAAGCTGGTCGGTGGGCAGCGGCAGGGGCGGTTCGGGCCCGTGCATAGGTCCTCCAGCACTGGGATTGCGGTACGGGCGGAAATTACCTCCGGCCGGCGCAGAACAGCAGAGCCGTTGTGTGAAGATGCCGTGTGCCGCGAATACCCGACAGAAGATGTCGGCATTCTCGGCGAGACTCGTCCGTATGAACTGGGCAGCCTTCAGCAACGCCGCGCCCGAACTGGCGGCGACCACCGAGCAGCGCTTCGGCGCGTACCGGCACCACGTCCTGGTGACCCTCCGCAAGGACGGCTCGCCCCGCACGTCCGGCCTCGAGGTCCGTTTCCTGGGCGGGGAACTCTGGCTCGGCATGATGCCGGGCTCCCTCAAGTCCCTCGACCTGCGCCGCGACCCCCGCTTCGCCCTTCAGGCCAACCCCGGCGAGGGGACGGGCATGGGCGGCGGGGATGTGCGGGTCAGCGGGCGGGCGTACGAGGTCGAGGACGGCGCGGCGAAGGCCGCCTACGTGAAAGAGGTGGAACCGCCGGAGCCGTTCCACCTCTTCCGCACCGAGCTGACGGAGGTCGTACGGACCTCCGTCGAGGACGACATGTACCTGGTCACCCGGGTATGGAAGCCCGGAGAGCCGGTGCGCACTCTCCGGCGCCGCTAGGCCATGCCGTCGGACTCCCGCCTGCTCGGGCGAACGGCGGGAGTTCTACGACACGGCCTGGAACCTGGGGAGGACTACTCCCACTCGATGGTGCCCGGCGGCTTGGACGTCACGTCGAGCACGACCCGGTTGACGTCCCGGACCTCGTTGGTGATGCGGGTGGAGATGCGGGCGAGGACGTCGTAGGGCAGCCGGGACCAGTCGGCGGTCATGGCGTCCTCGGAGGAGACGGGGCGCAGCACGACCGGGTGGCCGTAGGTGCGGCCGTCACCCTGGACGCCCACACTGCGGACGTCGGCGAGCAGCACCACCGGGCACTGCCAGATGTCGCGGTCGAGGCCGGCCGCGGTCAGCTCCTCGCGGGCGATGGCGTCGGCCTCACGCAGCAGGTCGAGGCGTTCCTTGGTCACCTCGCCGACGATGCGGATGCCCAGGCCGGGGCCGGGGAACGGCTGGCGCTGGACGATCTCCTCGGGCAGGCCAAGCTCCTGGCCGACCATGCGGACCTCGTCCTTGAACAGCATGCGCAGCGGCTCGATCAGCTGGAACTCGAGGTCCTCGGGCAGGCCGCCGACGTTGTGGTGGGACTTGATGTTCGCGGCGCCGGTGCCGCCGCCGGACTCCACGACGTCCGGGTACAGGGTGCCCTGGACGAGGAACTCCACGGCCGGGCCCTCGTCGGCGATGATCTCGGCCTGGGCCTGCTCGAAGACGCGGATGAACTCCCGACCGATGATCTTCCGCTTCTCCTCGGGGTCGGTGACCCCCTTGAGGGCGGTGAGGAAGCGCTCCTCGGCGTCGACGACCTTCAGCTGGACGCCGGTGGCCGCGACGAAGTCCTTCTCGACCTGCTCGGTCTCACCCTTGCGCATCAGGCCGTGGTCGACGTAGACGCAGGTCAGCTGGTGGCCGATGGCCTTCTGGACGAGGGCGGCGGCGACGGCCGAGTCGACCCCGCCGGACAGACCGCAGATCACGCGCTTGTCGCCGACCAGCTCGCGGATCGCGGCGACCTGCTCCTCGATCACGTTGCCGGTGGTCCAGTCCGGCTTCAGGCCCGCACCGCGGTACAGGAAGTGCTCCAGCACCTGCTGGCCGTGCGTGGAGTGCATGACCTCGGGGTGGTACTGGACGCCGTAGAGCCGCTTGTCGTCGTTCTCGAAGGCGGCGACCGGGACGACGTCCGTGGACGCGGTCACCGTGAAACCGTCGGGCGCGGCGGAGCAGGCGTCACCGTGCGACATCCACACGTGCTGCTCGGCCGGGGTGCCCTCGAAGAGGGTGGAGGACGCCCGGGAGACCTGGAGGTCGGTGCGGCCGTACTCGCGGGCTCCGGTGTTGTCGACGGTGCCGCCGAGGCTCTGCGCCATCAGCTGGAAGCCGTAGCACATGCCGAAGACGGGGACGCCGGACTCGAAGATCTCGCGGTCGAGGGTGGGGGCACCCTCCTCGTACACCGACGAGGGGCCACCGGAGAGGATGATGGCCGCGGGCTTCTTGGCGAGCATCTCCCGGACCGGCATGGTGCTCGGCACGATCTCGCTGTAGACCCGCGCCTCGCGGACGCGACGGGCGATGAGCTGGGCGTACTGCGCGCCGAAGTCCACGACCAGAACGGTGTCGGGGTTGGCGGCAGTGTGAGTCGCTGATGACACGGGGTGCCTTCTGGTGGTCGGGCGGGGGTCTGTGCTACCGAGTCTAACGGGGTGGGCGGGGAGGCTTCCTCTGTACGGGGCCATGGCATACTGGCGCCATGCTCCAGCACGCGATCTGCGTCTTTACCTATGGCACCCGGCCCGCCGGCTGCCATGGTCGTGCTGCTTGAGCTGACGCCAAGCGACTTCCCAGGCGCCCCGGGCCGACAAGGCCCGGGGCGCCTGTCGTTTTCCGGGTTCTGCCGTTCCAGGGCATCCGTCTTCCCGACCGAGGAGCCCGACATGACCGCCGCCAGCCCGCACGTGACCACCACCAGCCCGCACCTGACCGCCGCCAGCCCGGAAACGGCCATCGCCGACGCCCGGGAGCGTATCGACGTGCTCGACGACCGGATCATCGGCCTCGTCCAGGAGCGGATGGCCGTCTCCGCCGTCGTCCAGCAGACCCGGATCGCCTCCGGCGGCCGGCGGGTGAACCTGTCCCGCGAGATGGAGATCCTCGGCCGCTACCGCGACGCGCTCGGCAAGCCGGGCACCTCCCTCGCCATGACCCTGCTGGAGCTGTGCCGGGGTCGCGTCTGAGTCCGTCCCCGTTCTCACCCGTACGGCGCGTGACCGGGCCGCGCACCGCGTCGTTGAGGGCTCCAGGAAGGTGACCGGACGGCAGGGGACAGCGGCCCGGTCATCCAGGAGAACGGCCGGTCCCGGGGACGCCCGGGACCGGCCGACGAAAACGGCACACCGGCCGGGGCCGCAGGCGGACACCGCTCGCACGGGCCTCGGGTCGCCGGAGGCAGTCGGCGCGCTCCCCCGGCGCCGCTGCCCGGCATCGCTCCCCGGCACTGGGCCCCGCGGCCTCTCCGTCCCGCGGGGCCTTTCCTCATGCCCGGACCCGGAGCGCGGCGCGCACGTGACTCAGGTCACAGGGGAACATCGCGGTTCGTGAGCAACCCTTGAGACTCTTCGCTGATCAAACCTGCGGGATCGACGAACGGCGCGGCGGGACCTGCCTTCGGAGGGGGAGGCAGGTCCTGCCGCGCGTTCGTACGCGCGATCGGACCGCCGGGTTCCTTACGATCGGACCGCCGGGTTCCTTCGCGCCGATTGCGGTCACTTCTTCGGCGGCACCGCCGGTATCCCCAGGAACGGCAGCCGCAGCGCGCCGAACGCGTCGGCGGGGACGGCCGGGGTCCGCGGCTCCACCGGGCTCAGCCGCTCGTACGCCGCTCCCTGCGCCGGACGCGGATCCTCCTCGCCGTTGTTCGGCCAGAACGACATGGCCCGTTCGGCCTGCGCGGTGATCGTCAGCGAGGGGTTCACGCCCAGGTTCGCCGAGACCGCGGCGCCGTCCACCACCGAGATGCCGGGGTGGCCGTAGAGGCGGTGGTAGGGGTCGATCACGCCCGTCTCCGCGGAGTCACCGATGGGGCAGCCGCCCAGGAAGTGCGCGGTGAGCGGGGTGCCCATCAGCTCGCCGACGTTGCTGCCGGCGAAGCCGTTGATCTCGGCGGCGAGCGCGGAGGCGGCCTCGGTCGCGGCCCTGATCTGCTTGGGGTTGGGCGAGCCGTGCCCCTGCCGGGCGGTGAGGAGGCCCTTGCCGACACCGCCGGGCTTCAGGAACGTGGTCAGCGAGTTGTCCAGCGACTGCATGACGAGGCCGATGATGGTCCGCTCCGACCAGCGCCGGTTGGACAGGGAGCGGGCGACCAGCATCGGGTGCCGGGCCGCGTTCGCCAGCCAGGCCAGCACGCGCGAGGAGCCCTCCGCGTACGGCACCTGGAGGATCGACAGGCTGCCCATGGAGTTGGAGCCCCTGCCGTAGCGGACCGGCTCGATGTGGGTGCTGGCGTCCGGGTGGATCGAGGAGGTGATGGCGACGCCCCGGGTGAAATCGGCCCGCGGCGCGCCGGTGGCCCGGTGGTAGCGGCGGTTGTCGGTCTGCGCGCCGACCAGCGCCTCGGAGTTGGTGCGGGTGAGGTCACCGAGCCGGGGGGACAGGTACGGCAGCTGGCGGCCGGCCTTCATGCGGTGCAGCAGGGTCTGGGTGCCGTAGGTGCCGGCCGCGAGGACGACTCTGCGGGCGGTGAAGGTCCGCGCCGGGCCCTTCTTCCGGTCCGTCGGCAGGGTCGTCACCGCGTAGCCGCCACGGGAGTCGTCCGTGACGGACATGACGGTCGTCATGGGGTGGACGACCGCGCCCGCCTTCTCGGCGAGGTACAGATAGTTCTCGTTGAGGGTGTTCTTCGCGCCGTGCCGGCAGCCGGTCATGCACTCGCCGCACTCGGTGCAGGCCTTCCGGTCGGGGCCGGCGCCGCCGAAGTACGGGTCGTTCACCGTCCCGCCGGGCCGGGCCTTCGCCTTGCCGTCGGCGTCCTTGCCGTCACCGAAGAACACGCCGACCGGGGCGAGGTGGAAGGTGTCGGCGACGCCCATCCGCCCCGCCGCCGCCTTCAGGTGCACGTCGGAGGGGGTCATGGTGGGGTTGATCCGTACGCCGAGCATGCGCTGGGCCTGGTCGTAGTACGGCTTCAGCTCTTCCTGCCAGTCGGTGATGTCCCGCCACTGGGGGTCGTCGAAGAAGGCCGCCGGCGGTACGTAGAGCGTGTTGGCGTAGTTGAGCGAGCCGCCGCCGACGCCCGCGCCGGCCAGCACCATCACGTTGCCCAGCAGGTGGATGCGCTGGATGCCGTAGCAGCCGAGCCGGGGGGCCCACAGGTAGTTCTTCAGGTCCCAGGAGTTGCGCGGGAGGTCCTCGCGGGTGAAGCGGCGGCCGGCCTCCAGGACGCCCACCCGGTATCCCTTCTCGGTGAGGCGCAGGGCGGACACCGAGCCGCCGAAGCCGGAGCCGACGATGAGGACGTCATAGTCGTAAGCGTCCTGGGGCACGGATGTCTCCTCGTCGAGTGTGCGTGCGGGCCGTCGCGTGGCGGGGGAACGGGGGCGCCTGCCGGATGCGGTCCCGCGCCCCCGCGCCGGACTCACCGGAACCGGAATGCCTTCATGAGCCGCAGGCTCGTGCTCATGAAGGCGGCGTACTGCTCGTCCGTCATGCCCAGCGAGGGAGCCATCGGCAGCAGCCGCTGCCGGGCCACCGTCTGGGCCTCGGTGTACTTGAGGATGCCCTCGGAGCCGTGGCGGCGGCCGAGGCCGGAGTCCTTCATGCCGCCCATCGGGGACTGGACGCTGCCGTAGGCGGGGGCGTAGCCCTCGTTGACGTTCACCGTGCCGGTGCGCAGACGGGAGGCGATGTCCTGGCCGCGGCGGGCGTTCTTCGTCCAGACGGATGCGTTGAGGCCGTACGGGGTGGCGTTGGCGCGTTCCACGGCCTCGTCGTCGGTCGTGAAGCGGTAGACGGAGACGACGGGGCCGAAGGTCTCCTCCTCGCAGACGGCCATGGAGTCCTCGACGCCGTCGAGGATGGTGGGTTCGAAGAAGTAGGGGCCGATGTCGGGGCGGGCCACTCCGCCCGCGAGTACCTTGGCACCCTTGGCCACGGCCTCCTCGACATGCCGTTCGACGGTCTTCAGCTGCCGCTCGCCGACCAGCGAGCCCATGTCGGCGCCGTAGGCGAGGGAGCTACCCAGCCGCATGGCCCGGGTGCGGGCGGCGAAGCGCTCCAGGAAGGCGTCGGCGACGGAGTCGTGGACGTACAGCCGCTCGATGGAGATGCACAGCTGGCCCGCGGAGGAGAAGCAGGCGCGGACGGCTCCGGCGGCGGCCTTCTCGACGTCGGCGTCGTCCAGCACCAGCATGGCGTTCTTGCCGCCCAGTTCGAGGGAGACGCCGACCAGGCGGGCGGCGGCGCCGACGGCGACCTCGCGGCCGGTGCGGGTGGAGCCGGTGAAGGAGACGTAGTCGGCGTGTCTGACCAGTTCCGGTCCGACGACCGGGCCCTCGCCGAGGACGACCTGGAAGACGCCGTCGGGCAGCCCGGCCTCGACGAGCAGGTCACGCGCCCACAGGGCGGTGAGGCAGGTCTCCGTGTCCGGCTTCATCACGACGGCGTTGCCGGCGGCGAAGGCGGGCAGGGCGTCGCCGACGGACAGCTCCAGCGGGTAGTTCCAGGGGGCGATCTGGCCCACCACCCCGCGGGGGTGCCTGAGTTCGGTGACCTGCGTCAGGGCCGGCACGGCACCCGCGTGCCGTTTGGGGCGCAGATAGGCGGCGGCCCGGCGGCCGTAGTGGCGGGCGGCGACGGCGACGGCCTGCACCTCCTCGTGTGCGTGCAGGCGGGCCTTGCCGGTCTCCAGCTGGATCAGGTCGAGGACCTCGGCCTGCCGCTCCAGCACCAGGTCGTGGAAGCGGAGCAGGACGGCGGCCCGCTGCCGTACCGGGACCTCGGCCCACACACGCTGCGCGGCACGGGCCGCCTCGAAGGCCCCGCGCACGTCGTCCGGGGTGGATTCGGGCAGGTCGGCCAGTTTCTCGCCGGTGAGGGGGCTGTGGTTGGCGGTACGGCCGCTGCCGGCGACTCCCTTGACGAGCTGGGCGACCAGCTCAGGGGTGACCACGTCGGCGGCCGTGCGGGCGCCTTCGGGAGCGGGCGCGAGCGGGTTGGTACCGGCGATGTCCGGGGCCTGCGTGTCCGTCATGACGCGCAGGGTATGCCGCGGCGAAGGCTTTGTGTACCCGTCGGTAACGGGGATTCACGCGGTACGCACATCCTGCCAGTGATCGATGGCAGCGAATGCGCTGATCAGGGCGTCGAGGGGGCGCTCCTCAGTCGGTCCCGGTCTTCTTCGCGAGGAGGAGCCCCAGCGCGGACAGGGGCGCGCGCCACGGAGCGGGCGCGGGGGCCGGGTCAGGGGCGGGACCGGGGGCCGGGGCGGGACCGGGGGCCGGACCGGGGGCCGGGGCCGGCCTTGGGGCCGGTTCGGGGGCGGAGGCCGGGTCCGGGGCACGGGGCGCGGGGGCGGGATCCGGTACGGGGGGCAGGCCGAGATACTCGTGGAGTACGGCGGCGACCTCCCCGGCGTCCGGCCGCGACGCCGGCTCACCGGCGTGCAGGCGGTCCAGCAGCGGGCCCAGCGGTCCGGGGCCGGTGTCCCCGACGGCGGCGCGCAGCAGCGCGCCCAGGGACCACAGGTCGGAGGCCGGCCCGGCGCCGGGGCCCGCCGCCCGCTCGGGGGCGACGAACCCGGCGGGCGACTCGTCCGCGTGCCCGTCCCCGATGCCGAAGTCGGTGAGGACGACCCGCCCGGTACCGGACTCCAGCAGCACGTTGGCCGGTTTGATGTCCCGGTGCACGATGCCGACGGCGTGGGCGGCGCGCAGCGCGCCGAGCACGGCGAGTCCGATGCGGGCGGCCTCGGGCGGCGGCACGGGGCCACGGCGCAGCACCTCGCGCAGGGACTCGCCCGCCACCAGCTCCATCACGATCCAGGGGATGCCGTCCTCGGTGACGACGTCGTGCACCGTCACGGCGGAGGGGTGCCGCACCCGGGTGGCGGCCCGGGCCTCGTGGTGGAGCCGGTGCGCGACACGCCGGCTCTCCTCGTCGGTGGCCGGATCACCGGGCAGCAGCGGTTCCTTGACGGCCACCAGGCGCTCGTCCTGTTCGTCCCGGGCACGCCAGACGGTGCCGGCCGGTCCGGAGCCGAGACGTCCGGCCAGCCGGTAGCGACCGCCGATCAGGCGTGCGTCGAGCGGGAGTTCGCCGTCTTCGGTCATGGCACATGAGTACCGTGCGCACCAGGCCCTTGTCGAAGCGGGCGGCCGGAACCGCGCAACCGGGTTCCCTGCCGGCAGCCCGGACGCGGAGCGGTCACGCACCCGTGACCGAGAACGTGCCGACGGCCACGTCGAAGTACTCCCGCGCCTCCCGCACCTTGCCGACCGGCGCCGACACCCACACGTCGTACAGCCGCCCGTCCTCCTCCCAGCACACGTCGTAGGTGTGGCGCGGGCCCTCCGCCGCGCTGAAGCCGTCCCAGGTGAACTCCCAGAGCGCGGCCGGGTGTCCGGCGTGCCGGGTGCGCGTGACGCGGCCGTCGCGGTAACCGGGGTTGCTGGAGGCGCCCTCGGCGGCCGACCGGTTCATCACCCCGGCGGGACCACCCGGCTGGGGTGCGCCGACCTTGACACCCAGGCGGAAGGTGCCTCCCGGTGAGAGGTAGAAGACCCGCTCGCCCCGGGGGCTGCGGGTGAAGCCCTCCGGTACGGCGAGGGAGAAGCCGGCCGGGTCCCGGGCCGCGCGGTAACCGGAGGGCGCGGTACGCGAGCCGGCGGCGGTCGGGCGGGGCGGGGTGGAGGCGGTCGTCGGGGTGTGCGACGGAGTGGGTGAGGGGGTGGGCGACGGTGTCGGCCGGGTGGCGGGCGGGGACGGGGACAGCGCCGTGCCTGCCGTACCGGTCCGGGTGGCCGGGCTCGTCGCCGTACCGCCCGGGGTGCCGCCGCCCCCGCCCCCGTCCCGGTGCAGCAGCAGCGCCGCGGCCGACACGCCGGCGCCGGCCAGTGCGGCGACGAGCAGCGCCGCGACCAGCACACCGCGCGGCGACGACCGGGCCGGGAGCGCCTCCCCCGGCGGCCGGGGCGAGGCGTACGGCGGCGACCCGCCGTGCGGGAGGTCCCAGTGGGGCGGCGGGTGGTGCGCGGAGGGCTTCGGCGTCCGGCCGCCGCCGAGCCGGTGCAGGCGCCCGCTGCCGTGCGTGCTCCCCGCCGCCCCGTGGCCGCCCGGCGCGGCCGGCGTGCGGCCCGTCTCCAGGTACGCGGCCAGCATCTGCTCGGCGTCCGCCGCGCCCAGCCGCCGGTCGGGGTCCCGCTCCAGCAGGCCCAGCACGACGGGCAGCAGCGGTCCCGCCTGGGCCGGCGGCCGGATCTCGTCGGCGACGACGGCGTGCAGGATGCCGCCGAGCGAGTCGCGCCGGAACGGCGACTCGCCGCTGAGCACCGTGCACAGCAGCGCGCCCAGCGACCACAGGTCGGACTCCGGGCCGGTGCGCAGCCCGGACATCCGTTCCGGGGCGGTGTACTCGGGCGAGCCGACGAAGGAGCCGCTCTCGGTGAGCGTCGTGGCGCCCTCGACCTGGGCGATACCGAAGTCGGTGAGGACGACCCGGTCGGTGCCGGACTCGAGCAGGACGTTCGCGGGCTTGATGTCCCGGTGCAGCACCCCCGCCTCGTGCGCCGTACGCACCGCGCTGAGCAGGGCGATGCCGATCCGCGCGGCCTCGGCGGCGTCGACCGGGCCGTGCCGGGCGATCCGGTCGGCGAGCGAACCGCCGTCGATCAACTCCATGACCAGGTACGGCCGTTCGTCCTGCTCCACCACGTCGTGCACCACGATGATGTGCGGGTGCCGCAACTGACAGACCGCGCGGGCCTCCCGGAACGTACGGTCCCGGCGGCGGCGCGCGTCGTCGTCCGGGAGCGCGTCGTCCGGCAGGAGTTCCTTGACCGCCACGTGACGGCCCAGCACCTGGTCGCTCGCCCGCCAGACGACGCCCATGCCGCCGCGCCCGATGCGTTCCTCCAGGCGGTAACGGCCCGCGATCAGCCGGAAGCCGGCTCCCTCGGTCCCCATGCGCCCCATCATGCCGCACCACGGGCCTGCCCTCCGGGGCGCCGACCGGCCAAGCCACCCCGCACAGCCTGCCTGTTTCGGCCGTCCGTCCCGTCCGCCGCGCCCGGATCAGCCCTCGTTCGGCTGCTGCCAGCTCCGCAGCACCCACGTGAACTGCTTGCCGGTCCTCGCCCAGTCGGCGGCCGGCGACGACATGTAGATCGCGTATTCGGTGCCCCGGGGCGAGAAGTACGTCTCCTCCACGGCGTGGCGCGGCCCGGCGACGTAGGGCGGGTCCTTCTTCAGCGCGGTCCAGGTGTACTCCCACAACGCGCCGTCGCGGTCGCGGTAGATGTTCTCCTTCATGGTGACGCGCCGGTAGTCGACCAGCCGCTGGAGCTGCCGCTCGAGGTCCTCCTGATGGGAGAGGGGCTTGGCGTAGTCCGACGCGGTGTCGATGGCGATGCGCACGAAGTGCCTGCCGCCGTCGGGCGTGTAGTCGATCTGCTTGAGGTCGCCCTGGATGCCGTACACCTTGCGTGTCCAGCCCTTGGGCAGGGAGAGGCTGAAGCCCAGCGGGTCGTGGTACGTCCGCCAGCCGGCGGGGACCGTGCCGGCGGAGCCGGGCGTGCCGCTGCCGCTCACCGCCGGCCGCGGGGCCGGGCGCGAGTCGCCGTTCGTCCCGCTGTCCTGTTCCATCCCGTTCCACCGCTGGATGCCCGCCGCCGCGCCGCCGCCGAGGACCGCCGCGACGGCCACGACCAGCGCGAGGGTGCGCAGCCGGCGGTGGGGCCGGCCGCCCGCCCGGCCCCCTGCGGTGGGCTCCACCATGGTGACCGCGCCCGCCGTCGGCCCGCCGGGCGTGGTGGTGCCGCCCGTGGGCGCAGCGGACAGGGGGGTGCCGGTGGTGGGTGCCGTCGCCGTCGGGCCGGTCACGGAACGGCCCGTGTGCGCGCCTGCGCCCGGGCCGTAGCCGGGGTGGCCCGCGTCGGAGCCGTAGCCGGGGCCCGCCGGTGCGGGGCCGTAGCCGTCCGCCGGGGTACCGGAGTCGTAGCGTCCGCCCGGGACGTGACCGCCGTCCGGGCGCACGCCCGAGCCCTGGGTCGGGACGAACGCCTGTGCCGAGCGCGGCCGGCGGCCCTCCGCCGCCTCGGCGAGCATCTGCTCCGCCTCCCCCGCGCCCGGGCGCCGCGCCGGGTCCTTGCGCAGCAGTGCGGCGATGACCGGCCCGAGCGGACCGGCGTGGCGCGGCTCGTCGGCCTCCTCCTCGACGACCGCCTGCATGGTGCTCAGCGGCGAGGTGCGCCGGAACGGCGAGCGGCCCTCGACGGCCGTGTACAGGGTGGCGCCGAGCGCCCACAGGTCCGAGGACGGGCCGGGATCGTGGCCCCGGACCCGCTCGGGCGCGAGGTAGTCGACCGAGCCGACGACCTCGCCGGTACGCGTGATGGTGGTGTCGCCCTCGATCTGGGCGATGCCGAAGTCGGTGAGCAGGACCCGGCCGTCCACGCCGAGCAGGACGTTGCCGGGCTTGACGTCCCGGTGCAGTACCCCGGCGGAGTGCGCGGCGCCCAGCGCGCGCAGCACCCACAGCCCGATCCGCGCGGTCTCCGCCGGCTCGATGCGGCCCCGTTCCTTGACCGCGTCGGCCAGCGAGCTGCCCTCGACCAGCTCCATCACGATCCACGGGCGGCCGTCGTGTTCCAGGACGTCGTGCACGGTGACGACGGCGGAGTGGTTGATGCGCGCGGCGGCACGCGCCTCGGCCCGGGTGCGGGCGAGCAGGACGGCCCGGTCGCTGTCGGAGACGTAGAGCGCGGCGGTCAACTCCTTGACGGCGACCTGCCGGTGCAGCACCTCGTCGTGGGCGCGCCACACCCGGCCCATGCCGCCGCTGCCGATGGAGTCGGCGAGCCGGTAGCGGCCCGCTATGAGCAGGCCCTGCATCTGATTCACGTTGCCCCGCAATGCTCTTGACAGGCTCAGACTAAGGACCGGTCTGCCCCCAGGGAACCGGCGGGGTGCCAAGGTGACAGCACTGTGACGGTTGACAACCCCGCACGCGTGCGCGAATCGCTCCGCACCGTCCGGCCGCCACACGGACCGCTCAACTGCGGTGGCGGTACGTGGCGGTGGCCCGCCCGGCGGCGTGCCGGTACGGCCCGTGCGCCGCCCGTGATCTGCGCGACCGTCCCGCCGGCAACCCCCCGTGACCAGCTCAACCGCGGAGTCCGTACGTCGTGGTCGCCTGCTCGTACAGCCGGGTCACCTCGTCGCGCTCGGCCTCCGGGCCGCGCACCTGGATGACGTGGTAACGCCCGTTCAGCAGCAGCGCCATGTTCCGCACGAACAGGTCTCGTCCCTGCCCGTCGGTCCAGGTGAACTGCCCCTCCGCCATGGTCCGTCCGCCCACCTCGATGGTCCGCAGCCCGGTGGCCGTGGCCCAGCTGGAGTCCCGGTACGGCTGGAGTTCGCGCTCCTTGTCCCGCTGGTAGACCATCGGATCGCTGCCGAACGCCGAGGTGCCGTCACGTCCCGGTACGACGATCAGCTCGAAGTTCCCGTGCGCGTAGACCACTTGGCCGCTGCCGTTCTTCGGGGTGCGGTGCCAGCCCTCGGCGACGGCGACCTGGAATCCGTCCGGGTCCTTGCGCAGGGTGAATCCGTCGGCCACGGCGGGGTCGCCGCCGGTCTGTGTCTCGGTCGCGGGCTCGGAGGCGGAGGCGGACGGGTCGTCGTCCGGTGCGCTCTGCCCGTCCGACGCCGCCGCGGAGTGGGACGGCGCGGGGCCGGTGCGCCCGGCCGCCCCGGTACGGCCACGGTCCGCCGCTCCGCTCTCGCCCTGTTCCGGCATGAAGAGCAGCGCGTAGGCGACCGCGCCGGCCAGCAGGAGCAGGATCAGCAGGAGCAGGGTGCGGCCCAGGCTGCGCGGTGAACCGGCGTCCTCCCGGGCCCGCTTGTGCCGGCCGTGCGGATGGGCCGCGGGCAGTCCGGCGCGGCGCCGGCGCACCAGCTCGCCGCGGCGCCGGACGATCGGCAGCCGGCGCGGGTCGGCGGGCGGCAGGGGCACGACGTGGGTGCCGGCGTCCGGTTCGGGCGCGGAACGCACCAGCGACCGCAGCCAGCCGCTCAGCTCCTCCGTCTCGGGGCGCTCGGTGGGGTCCTGACGCAGCAGCGACTCCACGACCGGCCGCAGCGGGCCGCACTCCTCGGCGAAGGCGGGCGGCTCGGCGCAGACCAGCTGGACCAGCTCGGCCGTCGACTCCTCCGGGTACGGCGCGTGCCCCTGCACCGCCCGGAACAGCAGCGCGCCCAGCGCCCACAGATCGGTGGCCGGACCGATCGGCGCCGCCAGCTGCCAGTTCTCGTGCACGGGGCCGGCCTGTTCGGGCGCCCACCGCTCGGTCACCGGCCCCACGACGGCCATCCGTACCTGCCGGGCCCGCTCCGCGGCCAACGCCGTACCGGGCCCCCGCCGCACGGCACCCCCCTCGTCCCAGCGGGCGGCCGACGGCGCGGGCACGCCGACGGAGTCGCCCCTGCCGCCGGCGACAGCGGGGAGCTCCCCGTGCCGACCGGCGCCACGTCCCTGTGCTCCGTCGTCCGGGGCCGGAGCCGGGGCCGTGGCGTCCGGTCCGGTGCGCGGTGCGGCACCGTGCCAGGGGGTGCCGCGCAGTCCGTACGGATCGGCCGCCCGCTCGGACGGCGTCGCGCCGCGCGTCTCGGGGCCGTACGGCGGCGGTGCCGTGACATCGCCTCGGCCGGCGCCGCCACCGGCCCCGGTCTCGTCCCCGGCCGGCGGGCGGGCCGCGGGCAGGGCGGCGCGCCCGTTCTGCCGGGTCTCCTGCACCCGGGCGGCGGCCCGGGCGCCCGCGCGGTACGCGGCGATGGCCCCGGCCCGGGCGGCGCGGACGTCCCCCCCGCTCTCCAGGGCCCGCTGTCCCGTCGGCCCGGACGCACCGGCACCGGTCACCTCGCCCGTCCCCGCAGCCGGCAGTCCGCCGGCCGCCCGCGCCTGGATCGCGGCCCGGCGCGCGGCCTCGGGGTCGGCCCCCGCGGCCGGCCCGCCGCCCGGACCGGCCCCGGCGAAGCCCCCGGCACCACCGGGGACCGCGGGCACACCGAGGGCACCGGGTACGCCGGACGCCCCGGGCCTGCCGGAAACCCCGGGCCTGCCGGATGTGCCGGGAACACCGGGCGCGCCGGGGGTTCCCGCGTCCGGCCCGCCTCCCGGAGGATCACCCGCACGTGCGTCCACCGCGTCCGCCGTGGGCCCGTCCGGAGCCGGCACCGGGTCGTACCCGCTCAGTGCCTCCTCGGCCGCACCGACCGCGAGGCCGGTCAGCATCACGCGGCCGTCGTCGCAGACGAGGACCGTGCGGGCGGTGAGGTTGCGGTGCACCCAGCCGTGGGCGTGCAGCACCCGGAGCGCCATGAGGACGTCGGAGGCCACCTCGGCCGCCCGGTACGGCGACAGCGGTGCCTCGGTGAGGAGGGCGGCCAGCGGGCGCGCGGCCACCAGCTCGCTGACGATCCAGAGTGAGCCGCCCTCGGCGAACACGTCGAAGACCTGGTCGAGGCGCGGGTGGTCGGGGATACGGGCCGCGGCCTGCGCGGCCTCGACGGCGCGCCGCACCGCCGGGTCGGCGGGCCGCCGGGTGGCGGTTCCGGCCTCCGGTGTCCGGCGGGACACGCGCTCCCGGGCGGTGAACCCCTCGGGCAGCCCCTCCGCGTCGAGAACCTCGGCCTCGACGACCTCGGGCAGCGGGACCTGCCGGACCAGGACCTCCTGACCGCTGTAGGTGTCGAAGGCGCGGGTCTCGGTGAATTCGTAGGCGTCGGACGGCGGCAGTGGCAGGCGGTAGCGGTCGGCGAGCACCCGACCCGCGTAGTCGTCCACTTGGCCTCCCCCGGCCGCCCGAGATCCGTCACTTCCGTTCGCCGTACGGCCCGTTTCGCACACGCATGCGGCTGCGTACGGTCCGCGACCATTCACGATACGTGCCGGAGGCAACCCGCACCGAGCGGATGACGGATTCCGGCGCACCGGACCGGCCTGCCCCGCCTAGGACTTGGGCGTGAACGACTTCGTGAGTGTCTTCCAGGTGTCCTTGCGCAGATCGCCGTGCCAGTCGGCGCCCTTCGCCGTGTACATCAGCGCGTAACCCTGGTGGTCGTTCACCACGAAGCCCCGGTCGATCGTCCGGTACCCGGTGCCGCCGTCGTTGTACGTGAACTCCCAGTCGGCCGTGTTCCAGCTGCGGTAGCCGACCTTCTCGATACGTATCCTGTGGTATTGGGAGCGCACCATGTAGCGCTCCTGGTTCTTCCAGTCCGCCACCGGGTCACCCTTGGGCGTGCCGGTCCAGGCGACGAGCAGCTTCTGCCCGGCGGGCCCGGTGTAGCGGTCACCGGCGGCACCGGTGGACCGGTACTGCCATCCCTTCGGCAGTCCGATCGAGTACCCCTGGCCGCTCTTGCGGGTCGTGACCGCCGGAGCACTCCCGCCGTCCTTGCCGCCGCCCTTCCCGCCGGAGGTGCCGGAGTCGTCGGCGGACGGTCCGGCGCCGGAGTCCGGCCCGGTGGCCGACGCCGAACCGGTGCCGGCCGGTGCCGCACTCGCGCCGTCCGTCCGCGTCCCGGTGGCCGTGCCGCCGTCCGGCTTCTTGTCCTCCTTGGTGGACGCGCCGGCGCTGGCGGCAGCCCTGGTGCCGCCGCTCCTGCCGTTCTTGTCGTCGCCGCTCAGCGTGAGGGCGAGCACGGTGCCGAGCACGGCGAGAGCGACGACCACGGCGATGATGACGAGCGTGCGCCTGGGCACCACATCGGTCAGCGGCGCCCTGGGAACCGGCCGCGGCGGCAGGTCCAGATCCGGCGGCGGCACGACGGGCCAGCCGGAACTCCGCTTCGCCGAACCGGAGTCCGGCACGGATCCGGAACCCTGTGCCGGGACGGCCGGCCTCCCGGCCGGGCCGGTGCCCGAGGGTCCGGCGGCGGCGGACCGCGCTCCGGTAGCCGCGCCGCCGGCGGCCGGAGCCGCGGTCTCGCTCGTGCTCCTCGGCCGCGACGCCGCCGCGCCGGCCGCCCCGGCCGCCTTGCGGACCGAACGCAGTGCGCCGCGCAGCTTCTCCCCGGGCTCCTCACCGCGCTTGCCCTCGGACGGACCCGGCTGCGCCGGCAGCGGGACCACGCGGGTGGCGTCCATCGGCTCCTGCTCGGGCGCGTGGATCACCGCGTTGAGCATGGCCCGGGCCCCGGCGTCGTCGAGCCGCTGGGCCGGGTCCTTGGTGAGCAGGCCGTAGATGACGTCCCGCAGCGGTCCCGCGTGCTTGGGCTCGTCCAGGTTCTCGGTCATCACGGCGGTGAGCGTGGCGATCGCCGAGCCCTTGTCGTAGGGCGGCACCCCTTCGACCGCCGCGTACAGCAGGCCGCCGAGCGACCACAGGTCGGCCGCCGGTCCGGGCTTGTGGCCGCGGGCGCGCTCCGGGGAGATGTAGGAGGGGGCGCCGACCAGCATGCCGGTGGAGGTGATGGACGGGTCGCCCTCGACCTGCGCGATGCCGAAGTCGGTGAGCACGACCCGGCCGTCCTCGGCGATGAGCACGTTGGACGGCTTCACGTCCCGGTGCAGGATGCCCTGGCGGTGTGCGGAGCGCAGCACGTCGAGGACGGCGAGCCCCACCTCGGCGGCGCGCTTCGGCTTCAGCAGCCCGTCCTCGCGGATGACCTCGGCGAGGGACTTGCCCTCCACCAACTCCATGACGATCCAGGGCCGGTCGTCCTCGTCGACCACGTCGAAGACCGTCACCGCGCTGTTGTTGCGGATCCGGGCGATCGCCTTGGCCTCGCGCAGGGTGCGCGTGATCAGGCGCCGCTTCTCCTCCTCGTCGATGTTCGTCGGGAACCGCAGTTCCTTGACGGCGACCGTCCGGCCGAGGGTCTCGTCCTCGGCGCGCCAGACCGTGCCCATGCCGCCGCGGCCCAGCACGTCTCCCAGCCGGTACCGCCCGGCGAGGAGACGCCGCTCGCCATTGCCCTGACGAGTCTCCTGACGGGGTGTTCCCGCCCGCTCCGTCTCCGACATGCGTCCCCTCATACAACCCGCCCTGACAGAGCCTCCATTGTCTCTTACCCCGCAAGTGGCCGATGCCCAGGGTGCCCGTGGCCGAAGTCCGCCCCCCGCGCCCTCGAAGCCCTGGTGAAGCGGGCGTTCCGCTTACCGGGACGATGGGCCGCAAGAGGGGAGGAACCGGGATGCCGACGCTTCGGACACTCCCGGCCATACCGGCGCCCGACCGCACTGCGCCACCGTCGCGTCACCGACGGCGGCACATCGGACCCGGCCCTCTCCCCGCACCGGCAGGCGGGCCGGCTTCCGGAAGTAGGCGGGGCCGCCCCGGCGCTGACCCCGGCTCAGGCCACACGCATCACGCTCCCCTCTCCGGGCCCCCGTGCCGCGCACCGCCGCCACGGCCGGCCGGGACCCCTTCCATACGGCCCTGCACTCGGCTGAGTCCGCCCTCACACCCGGTGGAACGAGCCGGTTCCGAACGAATATCCCGATTCACGACACTCATTCGGATGAAAGCTGCCCGGCCGGGGGCGCCGACAGGGCTGGGCTCAGGTGAGCGGCACGATGTCCGGCGCTCCCAGCCGGGCCGCGTCCGCCGTCTGGTCGTCCGGCTGGAGCTGGGACTCCCGCTCGGCCTCCACGCGCTTCTCGTAGTGCTCGACCTCGCGCTCGATCCGGTCCTGGTCCCAGCCGAGCACCGGCGCCATCAGCTCGGCCGCCTCCCGGGCGCTGCGCGTGCCCCGGTCGAACGTCTCGATGGAGATGCGGGTGCGGCGGGTGAGGACGTCGTCCAGGTGCCGGGCACCCTCGTGCGAGGCCGCGTAGACCACCTCGGCGCGCAGGTAGTCGTCGGCGGCCCGCAGCGGCTCACCGAGCGCCGGGTCGGCGGTGATGAGGTCCAGGACCTCCTCGGCCATCGAGCCGTAACGATTCAGCAGGTGTTCCACGCGGACCACGTGCAGTCCGGCGCGGGCGGCGATCCGCGCTCGCGCGTTCCACAGCGCCTGGTAGCCCTCCGCGCCGAGCAGCGGGGTCTCCTCCGTCACGCAGTCGGCGACCCGCGCGTCGAGACCGTGCACGGCCTCGTCGACGGCGTCCTTCGCCATCACCCGGTACGTCGTGTACTTGCCGCCCGCCACGACCACGAGCCCCGGCGCCGGGTGGGCGACCGTGTGCTCGCGGGACAGCTTGCTGGTGGCGTCGGACTCGCCGGCCAGCAGCGGGCGCAGCCCGGCGTACACGCCCTGTACGTCGTCGCGGGACAGCGGCACGGCGAGCACCGTGTTGACGTGTTCCAGCAGGTAGTCGATGTCGGCGCTGGACGCGGCCGGGTGGGCCTTGTCGAGGTCCCAGCCGGTGTCGGTGGTACCGACGATCCAGTGCCGGCCCCAGGGGATGACGAACAGGACGGACTTCTCGGTGCGCAGGATCAGGCCGGTGGTGGAGTGGATGCGGTCCTTGGGGACGACCAGGTGGATGCCCTTGGAGGCGCGGACGTGGAACTGGCCGCGCTCGCCCACCATGCCCTGGGTGTCGTCGGTCCACACACCGGTGGCGTTGACGACCTGCCGGGCCCGGATCTCGTACTCCCCGCCGGCCTCCACGTCCCGCACCCGGGCGCCGACGACGCGCTCGCCCTCGCGCAGGAACCCGGTCACGCGCGCGCGGTTGGCCACCCGCGCGCCGTACGACGACGCCGTGCGCACCAGGGTGGTCACGAAGCGGGCGTCGTCGACCTGGGCGTCGTAGTACTGGAGCGCGCCGACGAGGGCGTCCTTGCGCAGGCAGGGGGCGACACGCAGGGCGTGACGGCGGGTCAGGTGGCGGTGCACGGGCAGGCCGCGGCCGTGGCCGCGGGCCATGGACATCGCGTCGTAGAGCGCCACGCCCGAGCCGGCGTACAGCCGCTCCCAGCCCTTGTGCCGGAGCGGGTAGAGGAACGGCACCGGCTTGACCAGGTGCGGGGCGAGCCGCTCCAGGAGCAGGCCGCGCTCCTTGAGGGCCTCGCGGACGAGCGCGAAGTCCAGCATCTCCAGATAGCGCAGGCCGCCGTGGATCAGCTTGCTGGACCGGCTGGACGTGCCGGACGCCCAGTCGCGGGCCTCGACGAGGCCGGTGGACAGGCCGCGGGTGACGGCGTCCAGTGCGGTGCCGGCGCCGACCACTCCGCCGCCGATCACCAGGACGTCCAGCTCGCGCTCCGCCATCGCCGCCAGTGCCTCGGCGCGCTGCGCCGGCCCCAGAGTCGCTGTCCTCACCGCTGCCTCCCGATGTCGCAAGACGTGCTCACGTCGGCCGCACCCGGTGGGCGAAGCCCGGTTCATCCCCTCCTCATGCCCAAATTCTGTCCGCGTCGTCCGACTTCGGCCACCACGCGCTGACACCCTGTGGACAACTCGCGCAGAACCCCCGGAAGACACACGAACACAATCACACATAACGGTCATATGTGTACCTAGTCTGACACTGCACTCGCTCGTCTTGTCCACAGCGGTTGCGTACCTGTTCCGCTTCGGCTACTGGGAAGGACGGCCCACGCCATGCCCGCAGACCTCGCCGTCATCGGACTCGGCCCCTACGGCTTGCCGCTCGCCCAGGCCGCCGTCGCCGCCGGCATCGCCACCATCGGCTACGCCACCGGCCCCGAGGCCGGCTCGCTCAGCCCGGCCGAGCTGCGCCGGATGCACGCCTCGGGCTTCCGGCCCGGCACCGACCCGGCCCAGCTCGGCCGGGTGCGCACCGCGGTGATCTGCGCGCCCACCCCGCGCGGCGCCGACGGGGGGCTCGACCTCGGCCAGGTCGAGGGGGCGGCCCGCACCCTGGCCGAGCGGCTCCGCCCGCACACCACGGTCATCCTGGAGTCACCCGTGCTGCCGGGCACCACGGAGGAGTTCCTGCGCCCGCTGCTGGAGAAGGGCTCGGGCCTGCGCGCCGGCCGCGACTTCCACCTCGCCTACTCCCCCAGCCGGGTCGACCCCGGCAGCCGCCACCACACCCCCGCCGGCACGCCGAAGGTCATCGGCGGCCTCACCCCCGCCTGCACCGAGTCGGCCGCCGCGTTCTACGGCCGGCTCACCGACAAGGTCGTCCGCGCGCGCGGGCTGCGCGAGGCGGAGACCGTGCAGCTGCTGGAGACCAACTACCGGCACGTCAACATCGCGCTCGTCAACGAGATGGCCGTCCTCTGCCACGAGCTGGGCGTTGACCTGTGGGACGTCATCCGCTGCGCGGAGACCAAGCCCTTCGGTTTCCAGGCGTTCCGGCCCGGTCCGGGCGTCGGCGGGCACGGCGTCCCCCAGGACCTGACCGGCCACGCGACCCGCACCCTGCGCATGGTCGAACTGGCCCAGCAGGTCAACAACCGGATGCCCAGGTACGTCGTCCGGCGCGCCGCCACGCTCCTCAACGAGCACGGCAAGTCCGCGCGCGGCGCCCGCATCCTGCTCCTCGGCGTCACCTACAAGCCCGACCTCGCCGACCAGCAGGGCACACCGGCCCAGGAGATCGCCGTACGGCTGATGGAGCTGGGCGCGGCCGTCAGCTACCACGACCCGTACGTGCCCGCGTGGAGCGTCCTGGACCGCCCGGTCCCGCGCGTGGACTCCTTCTACGAGGCCGCCGCCGACGCCGACCTCACGATCCTGCTCCAGCAGCACCGCACCTACGACCTCCAGGGCCTGTCGGTGAAGGCGCAGCTGCTGCTGGACACGCGGGGCGCGACGCCCACGGGTGCGGCGCACCGGCTGTGACCGGGCGCGTGTCCCGCGGCGGGGCCCGCCACCCGGCAACGCGCAGGCGCACGCCCACGCGCACCGGCCGGGGCATGCACCCGGGCCCGGACGTGCGCGTGGGGCCGGTCACCCCTCCGGGTGGCCGGCCCCTCGGGCGTCGCAGGAGCTAGCGGCGGTGCTGGGAGTCCGCCACCGTGACCTCGACCCGCTGGAACTCCTTCAGCTCGCTGTAGCCGGTGGTGGCCATGGCGCGGCGCAGGGCGCCGAAGAAGTTCATCGAGCCGTCGGGGATCCGGGACGGGCCGGTGAGGATCTCCTCGATCGTGCCGACGGTGCCGAGGTCGACCTTCTGGCCGCGGGGCAGCTCCTCGTTGACGGCCTCCATGCCCCAGTGGTGGCCCTTGCCGGGCGCGTCGGTGCCCCGGGCCAGCGGGGAGCCCATCATCACCGCGTCGGCGCCGCAGGCGATCGCCTTGGACAGGTCGCCGGACCAGCCGACACCGCCGTCCGCGATCACGTGCACGTACCGGCCGCCGGACTCGTCCATGTAGTCACGGCGGGCCGCGGCCACGTCGGCGACGGCGGTGGCCATCGGGACCTGGATGCCGAGGACGTTGCGCGTGGTGTGCGCGGCGCCGCCGCCGAAGCCGACCAGCACACCGGCCGCGCCGGTGCGCATCAGGTGCAGCGCGGCGGTGTACGTGGCGCAGCCGCCGACGATCACCGGCACGTCCAGCTCGTAGATGAACTGCTTCAGGTTCAGCGGCTCGTGCGAGGACGACACGTGCTCCGCCGACACCGTCGTACCGCGGATGACGAAGATGTCCACGCCCGCGTCCACGACCGCCTTGGAGAACTGGGCGGTGCGCTGCGGGGAGAGCGCGGCGGCGGTGACCACACCGGAGTCGCGCACCTCCTTGATGCGGGCGCCGATCAGCTCCTCCTTGATGGGAGCGGAGTAGACCTCCTGGAGGCGGCGGGTGGCCGTCTCGGCGTCCAGCTCGGCGATCTCGTCCAGCAGCGGCTGCGGGTCCTCGTACCGGGTCCACAGACCCTCGAGGTTCAGCACGCCGAGGCCGCCCAGCTCACCGATGCGGATCGCGGTGGCCGGGGAGACCACGGAGTCCATCGGGGCGGCCAGGAACGGCAGCTCGAAGCGGTAGGCGTCGATCTGCCAGGCGATCGAGACCTCCTTCGGGTCCCGCGTACGGCGGCTGGGGACGACGGCGATGTCGTCGAAGGCGTACGCCCGGCGGCCGCGCTTGCCGCGCCCGATCTCGATCTCAGTCACGTCTTGGGCCTTTCCCTGATGCGTTTCAGCGTCTTCCAGTATCGCCGACGGACACGGCAACGGCGGCCCCGCGTGCCGCGGGGCCGCCGTCGACGGCCGGCACGCGCGCGTGGACGCGCGTGCGTACTGCCGGAGAGCTACCTCTTGCTGCTGTAGTTCGGCGCCTCGACCGTCATCTGGATGTCGTGCGGGTGGCTCTCCTTCAGACCCGCCGAGGTGATCCGCACGAACCGGCCGCCCGCCTGGAGCTCGGGCACGGTCCGGCCGCCGACGTAGAACATCGACTGGCGCAGACCGCCGACCAGCTGGTGGACGACGGAGGACAGCGGGCCGCGGTAGGGCACCTGGCCCTCGATGCCCTCGGGGATCAGCTGCTCGTCGGAGGCGACGCCCTCCTGGAAGTAGCGGTCCTTGGAGAACGACCTGCGCTCGCCACGGGTCTGCATGGCACCGAGCGAGCCCATGCCGCGGTACGACTTGAACTGCTTGCCGTTGATGAACAGCAGCTCGCCCGGGGACTCCTCGCAGCCCGCGAGGAGCGAGCCGAGCATGACCGTGTCGGCGCCCGCGACCAGGGCCTTGGCGATGTCGCCGGAGTACTGGAGGCCGCCGTCGCCGATCACCGGGACACCGGCGTCCTTGGCGGCCAGCGCGGCCTCGTAGATGGCGGTGACCTGCGGGACGCCGACGCCGGCGACCACGCGGGTCGTACAGATGGAGCCGGGACCGACGCCGACCTTGATGCCGTCGGCGCCCGCGTCGACCAGGGCCTGCGCGCCGTCGCGCGTGGCGACGTTGCCGCCGATCACGTCGACACCGGCGGAGTTCGACTTGATCTTGGCGATCATGTCGCCGACCAGCCGGGAGTGGCCGTGCGCGGTGTCCACGACGATGAAGTCGGCACCCGCCTCGACCAGGGCCTGGGCGCGCTCGAAGGCGTCACCGGCCACGCCGACCGCCGCGCCGACGAGCAGACGGCCCTCGGCGTCCTTGGCGGCGTTCGGGTACTTCTCCGCCTTGACGAAGTCCTTGACCGTGATCAGGCCCTTGAGGACGCCCTCGTCGTCGACCAGCGGCAGCTTCTCGATCTTGTGCTTGCGCAGCAGTTCCATGGCCTCGGGGCCGGAGATGCCGACCTTGCCGGTGACCAGCGGCATCGGGGTCATGACCTCGTGCACGCGGCGGCTGCGGTCGTTCTCGAACGCCATGTCGCGGTTGGTGACGATGCCGAGGAGCTTCTTGTCCCCGCCGGTCACCGGCACACCGCTGATGCGGAACTTCGCGCACAGCGCGTCCGCCTCGGCGAGGGTCGCCTCCGGGTGGATGGTGATCGGGTCGGTGACCATGCCGGACTCGGAGCGCTTCACCAGGTCGACCTGGTTGGCCTGGTCCTCGATGGAGAGGTTGCGGTGCAGGACGCCGACGCCGCCCTGACGGGCCATCGCGATCGCCATGCGGGCCTCGGTCACCTTGTCCATGGCGGCGGACAGCAGCGGGATGTTGACCCGCACGTTCTTGGAGACGTACGAGGCGGTGTCGATCTCATCGGGTGCCATGTCCGACGAGCCCGGCAGCAGCAGCACGTCGTCGTAGGTCAGCCCGAGTGTCGCGAATTTTCCGGGCACTCCGTCGACGTTGGCAGTCATGACACCTTCCCCAAATGGCCTTGCTCGGTGCGGATGTCCATGCTAACGGGAAGCATCGCCAGCGAATTCCACGGTACGGGGTCGCTTCAGGCTTCGTACGTTCGTACGGAAACGGCGGCGCGCCTGTTCAGCGACGGGCCACGGAGGCTCCGCACAGGGGCGATTACTGTTCGGCGAGCGCCCGCAGGCGGCTCAGGGCCCGGTGCTGGGCCACGCGGACCGCACCGGGTGACATTCCCAACATCTGCCCCGTCTCCTCCGCGGTCAAGCCCACGGCGATGCGCAGCAGAAGCAGCTCGCGCTGGTTCTCGGGGAGGTTGGCCAGCAGTTTCTTGGCCCACTCGGCATCGCTGCTGAGCAGGGCGCGCTCCTCGGGGCCGAGGGAGTCGTCGGGCCGCTCGGGCATCTCGTCGGACGGCACCGCGGTCGACCCGGGATGGCGCATGGCCGCCCGCTGGAGATCGGCGACCTTGTGGGAGGCGATGGCGAAGACGAACGCCTCGAAGGGGCGGCCGGTGTCGCGGTAGCGGGGCAGGGCGAGGAGCACGGCCACGCAGACCTCCTGGGCGAGGTCCTCCACGAAGTGGCGCGCGTCGCCGGGGAGCCGGGACAGCCGGGTGCGGCAGTAGCGCAGCGCCAGCGGGTGCACATGGGCGAGCAGATCGTGCGTGGCCTGCGCGTCGCCGTCGACGGCCCGGTGCACGAGCGCGCCGATCCCCCCGTGGGCCGTGCCCGCCTCGTCGTCGCGCATCGGTCCATGGTGCCTTGCGGCCGTCCGGTCCGTCGCATCGTGTCCGTGGTTGTGCACCGAAGCGTTATGAGCAGGTGCGCCGGCACTCATTCCCTGCGCCCTCCCCTTCCGCTCGACCGACTCGTCCCCGAGAGACTCCACACCCTCAAGGATGCGGCATCCGCGCCGAAACGAGCAGCGCGCGTCCGGCGGGCCGCCTTGCACCTCGCCTGTCGGGAGGTGGGGCGGGTTGGTGTTCCGGGGGCGTACGCCCGGAGCGCGCGGCCCCGCGGCGTGCGCCGCGGGCGGTTGCCGCCGACGTGTCCCGTACGGCCACGGGCGCCGCGGGGCGTACCCGGGCCGGATGCCGGAAGCGACCGCACCGACCGCCGTTACCTTGGGAAACCATACGGGCACGGACACCGGACGCCCACCCGGACCCGGGCTGGGCACCATCCCGCGGCGGGCGCGGGAAGCGTTCCCGCCGTACGGACCGTGCGGGAGAGGAGCCCGGAGCGGCCGCGCCGACCCGGCATCCGGGCAGCCGGGGACGACGGTGTGTGCCGGGCTGCCGACGCCGCACGGCGTCCGCGTCCCCCACCGCACCGCGAAGAAACTCACGGGGACCCAAGAGCGAGGCGCGGCGGCCGGACGCGTCCTCCGGCGTTCCACCGCACGTCCGGCGACCTGCCGGCACCGGCCCGGCCCCGGGCGGCACCGGTTCCGCTGACCCGGGCGGCCCCTGCGCCGTCGGGTCGGCCGGTCGGCGGCGAGGGAGCCGGAAGGGGGAACGGAGAGCGGGGCGGGGGCGGGGCGCTGCCGGGCGGACCCGGCAGGGGGCGCCCCGCGGGGCCGCTCACCCGCTACCGGACCAGTCCCCAGCGGAAGCCGAGGGCGACCGCGTGCGCCCGGTCGGAGGCGCCGAGCTTCTTGAACAGGCGCCGGGCGTGCGTCTTCACGGTGTCCTCGGAGAGGAACAGCTCGCGGCCGATCTCGGCGTTGGACCGGCCGTGGCTCATGCCCTCCAGCACCTGGATCTCGCGCGCGGTGAGCGTGGGCGCGGCGCCCATCTCGGCCGAGCGCAGGCGGCGCGGGGCGAGTCGCCAGGTGGGGTCGGCGAGGGCCTGGGTGACCGTGGCCCGCAGTTCCGCGCGGGACGCGTCCTTGTGCAGGTAGCCCCGGGCGCCCGCGGCGACCGCCAGGGCCACACCGTCGAGGTCCTCGGCGACGGTGAGCATGATGATGCGCGCGCCCGGGTCGGCGGACAGCAGCCGGCGCACGGTCTCTACGCCGCCCAGGCCGGGCATGCGCACATCCATGAGGATGAGATCGGAGCGGTCGGCGCCCCAGCGGCGGAGGACTTCCTCGCCGTTGGCCGCCGTCGTCACGCGCTCGACACCGGGCACGGTCGCGACCGCGCGGCGGAGCGCCTCTCGGGCAAGCGGGGAGTCGTCGCAGACGAGGACGGATGTCATGACCGCCCTCCGCAGCTGATGCGCGTCACCTTGAGCCTCCAGGCTGGTACGGAATCGTCACCTGTGCGGTCGACCGTCTCGGACGCCTGCCCGAGCGCTTGTTTTTTCAACCGCCTCCGCACTCTCAACGACGGTCACTCGAAAGAGTTACGGGGCCGCGTGCCGTCTTCGGCACTCTATGTGAGGGCGTCGACACGGTGCAGACATGCCCGTCGGACTCTCAACTTTTCATCACAACCTATGACCCATTCAGCCCCTTTTCTTCCCGTTTCGTAGTGTCCGGTACTAGATTCGCAATGAGTCATATTTTCATCTCCTTAGACCGGAGACGTACGGTCGTCGGCACCGCTTCCGCCCAGAACGGCTACAAGGGGTCACGTAATGGCAGATTTCTCCCGCCTTCCCGGACCGAACGCGGACCTGTGGGACTGGCAGCTGCTGGCTGCCTGTCGCGGCGTGGACAGCTCGCTCTTCTTCCACCCCGAGGGCGAGCGCGGGGCGGCTCGGAGTGCCCGCGAGAACTCGGCCAAGGAGGTCTGCATGAGATGCCCGGTCCGTGCGCAGTGCGCCGCGCACGCACTGGCGGTGCGCGAGCCGTACGGCGTCTGGGGCGGCCTGACCGAGGACGAGCGCGAAGAGTTGATGGGGCGGGCCCGCAACCGCCTGGTGTCGGCGTCGACCACCCATGGCGACAGGGCCCCGGAGCACTGAGCGCACTCGGCACTGACCACTGAGCACTGAGCACTGAGCACTGAGCACTGAAGGAACGTTTCTGTAGGGATTGCGGCCCCCACCCCTCAGCGAGCGGCACGCGCGCGTGCCCGCGACCGGGCCGCGCTAGCCGCGCCCGGCCGCCTGCGCCGTGCGGGCCAGTTGTTCCAGCGTCGCCGCCACGGCCGGCACCTGTGCCAGGTCGGGCAGGGTGAGGGCGACGATCTCCCGCCGTACCGCCGGTTCCAGCCGTACCGTCCGCGCACCCCTCGGCCGTACCGACTCCACCGCCAGCTGCGGCAGTACGGCGACCCCCAGACCCGCGCCGACCAGGCCGACCACCGCCGGATAGTCGTCCGTGGCGAAGTCGATGCGCGGAGTGAAGCCCGCCTTCTCGCACACCTCGACCAGCTGGCCGCGGCAGCGCGGGCAGCCCGCGATCCACGGCTCGGCGGCCAGCTCTTTGATGGCGACGTCCTCCGCGCGCGCGAGCCGGTGCCGCTCGGGCACCAGGGCGACGAGACGGTCCGTCAGCAGGGGCCGTACGACGAGGTCGTCCCAGTCCTCGGCGACCGCCGCGCCCTCGTAGCGGAAGGCCAGGGCCAGGTCGCAGTCACCCTCGCGCAGCAGTTCGACGGATCTCGGGGGTTCCGCCTCCTCCAGGGAGACGCGGGTGCCGGGATGGGCGGCGCGCAGAGCGGCCAGGGCGGTCGGGACCAGTGTGGAGCTGCCGCTGGGGAAGGAGACCAGCCGGACCCGGCCTGCGCGCAGACCGGCGATGGCGGCGACCTCCTCCTCGGCCGCGGTGAGCCCCGCGAGGATGCCGGAGGCGTGCCGCACGAGGGCCTCGCCCGCCTGGGTGAGGCGCATCTCGCGGCCCGCGCGGACGAGCAGCGGGGTGCCGACGGAGGCTTCCAGGGCCTTCATCTGCTGGCTGACGGCCGGCTGGGTGCAGCCCAGCTGGCGCCCCGCCGCGGAGAAGGAGCCGGTGGTGGCGACGGCGCGCAGGACACGGAGATGACGGGCCTCGATCACTACTGGAGCATAAGGCAACCTTGGGTGGGACGTCCGATCGCGCGTCGGCGCTTTGGGCTCCGGTCCCGTACCGTGCGGGGGATGAAGGTGCTCTCGGTGAATGTGGGCCGCCCCCGGCGCGTGCCCTACACGGGTCAGCCGGACGGGCTGACCGGTATCGACAAGCGGCCGGCCGACGGGCCGGTGCGGGTGGCCGCGCCCGGGCCCAAGGGGACCGGCGGGAGCGGGCTCGCCGGGGACGCGGTGTGCGAACGGCGCTTCCACGGCGGGAACGACCAGGCGGTGTACGCGTTCGCCCGCGAGGACCTCGACGCGTGGGAGCGCGAACTCGGCCGGCCGCTGCCCAACGGCTGTTTCGGCGAGAACCTGACGACGGACGGCCTGGACGTCTCCGGGGCGCTGATCGGCGAGCGCTGGCGGATCGGTCCCGCAGTGGTGCTGGAGGTGACCTCGGGCCGTGTCCCGTGCCGTACGTTCCAGGGCCATCTGGGCGAGCGCGGCTGGGTCAGGAGGTTCACACGGAAGGGCGCATCGGGTGCCTACCTCCGGGTGATCGAGCCGGGCGAGATCCAGGCGGGCGACGCCGTGGAGATCGTGCGCCGGCCGGACCACGGGGTGACGGCGGCGTTGCAGTTCCGCGCGGTCACCACCGACCGGGACCTGCTGCCGGGGCTGCTGGCCGCGGGTGACGCGCTGCACCCGGAGACGCTGGCGGCGGCCCGCGCGTACCTGGCCGCGCGGAGCGGCTGAGGGCCGTCGCCGCAGCGGACCGCGTGGGCCCGGGTCACTACGCTTGGGCCATGACAACGGCTCTGATTACGGGATCGACCGCGGGAATCGGTGCCGCGTTCGCGCGGCGGCTCGCGGCTGACGGGCATGACCTGGTCCTGGTGGCCCGGGACACCGGGCGGCTGCGCGAGCAGGCGACCGAACTGCACGACCGGCACGGCATCGAGGTGGAGGTGCTGACCGCCGACCTGTCCGAGGACAAGGGCATCGAGGCGGTCGCCGACCGGCTCGGCGACCGGAAGAACCCGGTCGACCTGCTGGTGAACAACGCCGGCTTCGGTAACAAGGGCCGCTACCTGGACGTGCCCATGCCGGACGAGCTGAAGATGCTCAAGGTGCACTGCGAGGCGGTGCTCCGGCTGACGTCGGCGGCGACCGCGGCGATGCGGGAGCGGGGCCGGGGCGGGGTGGTGAACGTCGCCTCCGTGGCCGCCTTCGTCCCGCGCGGCACGTACGGCGCGTCCAAGGCGTGGGTCGTGCAGTTCACCCAGGGGGCGGCGAAGGACCTGGCCGGCAGCGGGGTCCGGCTGATGGCGCTGTGCCCGGGCTTCGTGCGCACCGAGTTCCACCAGCGGGCCGGCATGGGCACGGACAACATCCCGGGCTGGATGTGGCTGGATGCCGACAAGCTGGTCGCGGCGGCCCTGGCCGACCTCGCGCGCGGAAGGACGGTGTCCGTCCCCGATCCCCGGTACAAGGCGCTGATGGGGCTGGTGAAGGTGGCGCCGCGCGGGCTGCTGGGCGGGATCAGCGCGAAGACCGGGCGCAAGTACGGGCCGCAGTAGCGGACGGTGGACGCCGCCGTCCCGGCGTCCCGGTATCCGGGTCTCCGGGTCTCCCGGTATCCGGGTCTTCCGGTCTCCCGGCGTCCCGGTGGGGGGAGCGGGTGGGACGGCACCGGACCGGGCGGCCGGGCCGCGCGGAGCCGGGGGCGGCGGACGGTGACACACACGGTGAACAGGGCGAAGGCCCGGTCCCCTGCCGGGACCGGGCCTTCACTCGGGCGCGTGCTCGCTCAGTGAGCGTGGCCGTGGCTGTGGCCGTGGCCCGCGGCCTCCGGCTCCTCTTCCCTCTTCTCGACGACCAGGGTCTCGGTCGTGAGCAGCAGGGAGGCGATGGAGGCGGCGTTCTCCAGGGCGGAGCGGGTGACCTTGACCGGGTCGATGACGCCGGCCTTGATCAGGTCGCCGTACTCGCCGGTGGCGGCGTTGTAGCCCTGTCCCGCCTCCAGGTCCTTGACCTTGGAGACGATGACGTAGCCCTCCTGGCCGGCGTTCTCGCCGATCCAGCGCAGCGGCTCGACCACGGCGTTGCGGACCACGGCGACACCGGTGGCCTCGTCGCCGGTCTTGTCCAGGTTGCCCGCCAGGACCTTGGAGGCGTGCACCAGGGCGGAACCGCCACCGGAGACGATGCCCTCCTCGACCGCGGCGCGGGTCGCGGAGATGGCGTCCTCCAGGCGGTGCTTCTTCTCCTTCAGCTCCACCTCGGTGGCGGCGCCGACCTTGATCACGCACACGCCGCCGGCCAGCTTCGCGAGGCGCTCCTGGAGCTTCTCGCGGTCCCAGTCGGAGTCGGTGTTCTCGATCTCGGCCTTGATCTGCGCGACGCGGCCGTGCACGTCCTCGGTCTTGCCGCCGCCGTCGACGATCGTGGTGTCGTCCTTGGTGACGGTGATGCGGCGGGCCGAGCCCAGCACGTCGATGCCGACCTGGTCGAGCTTGAGGCCGACCTCCTCGGAGATGACGGTGCCGCCGGTGAGGGTGGCGATGTCCTGGAGCATGGCCTTGCGGCGGTCGCCGAAGCCGGGGGCCTTCACCGCGACGGCGTTGAAGGTGCCGCGGATCTTGTTGACGACCAGGGTCGACAGGGCCTCGCCCTCGACGTCCTCGGCGATGATCAGCAGCGGCTTGGAGGCACCGGCCTGGATGACCTTCTCCAGCAGCGGCAGCAGGTCGGCGATGGCGGCGATCTTGCCCTGGTGGATGAGGACGTACGGGTCCTCCAGGACGGCCTCCATGCGCTCCTGGTCCGTCACGAAGTACGGCGACAGGTAGCCCTTGTCGAAGGCCATGCCCTCGGTGAAGTCCAGCTCGAGACCGAAGGTGTTGGACTCCTCGACGGTGATGACACCGTCCTTGCCGACCTTGTCCATCGCCTCGGCGATGAGCTCGCCGACCTGCGAGTCCTGGGCGGACAGCCCGGCGACGGCGGCGATGTCGGACTTCTCGTCGATGGGGCGGGCCGTGGCGAGCAGCTCGTCGGAGATCGCCTTGACCGCGGCGTCGATGCCCTTCTTCAGGGCACCCGGGGAAGCGCCGGCGGCGACGTTCCTCAGGCCCTCGCGTACCAGCGCCTGGGCGAGCACGGTGGCGGTGGTGGTGCCGTCACCAGCGATGTCGTTGGTCTTGGTCGCCACCTCCTTCACCAGCTGGGCACCGAGGTTCTCGTACGGGTCCTCGAGCTCGACCTCGCGGGCGATCGTGACACCGTCGTTGGTGATGGTGGGGGCGCCGAACTTCTTGTCGATGACGACGTTGCGGCCGCGGGGGCCGATCGTCACCTTCACCGTGTCGGCAAGCTTGTTGACGCCGCGCTCAAGGGCGCGACGGGCGTCCTCGTCGAACTTCAGGATCTTCGCCATGAAAGCGAGCCCTCTCCGAAATCAGTGGGTGAAAAGAGACTGCGCCCCGGGCGCCCGGCTTCTTGTCGATTCGCGGGGGCCAGGGGCGCAGCTCAGAGCAACGAAGTGTTTGAGGTGATTACTTCTCGATGATCGCGAGGACGTCGCGAGCCGAGAGTACGAGGTACTCGTCGCCGTTGTACTTCACCTCGGTGCCGCCGTACTTGCTGTAGAGGACGACGTCACCGACCTTGACGTCGAGCGGCAGGCGCTCGCCGTTCTCGAATCGGCCCGGGCCCACGGCGAGGACGGCGCCCTCCTGGGGCTTCTCCTTCGCGGTGTCCGGGATGACCAGGCCAGAGGCCGTGGTCTGCTCGGCGTCCAGCGGCTGGACCACAATGCGGTCCTCGAGCGGCTTGATGGCAACCTTGGAGCTGGTGGTCGTCACGATCCGACCTCCCCCTTCGGAGATCTCGGGGTTGACTGTCTGAGGTGGCGACCAGGTGGATCCGTCGTCGCGGGTGCCGGACCTGCCCGTCGCTTTGTTGGCACTCTCGACTGCCGAGTGCCAGAGCTGAGACTATGACCGCGGTTAGCACTCGGTCAAGCGGAGTGCCAGTGCGCGCGGCGCGTCGCCCCGATTCGGGGGGTGCCGGGGCCTGCCGTTGACCTGCGGGCGGGCCGGTGCCGGCCCTACAGGTAGTCCTCGAGACGGCCGACGGTCAACCCGCGCTCCTGCACCTTGCGCAGCACCCGCGCCGTGCGTTCGCGCAGGGACAGGCCCGTCGACTCGTCCGGGCCCACCAGGACGATGTCGCCTGGGCGCAGCCGGCGCGGGCCGTGGGTGTAGACGAGGCCGGCCGGGGTCAGGGCGGCGCGCCACAGGGCGACCGCAGTGATGCCGCAGTCCGCCGCCGCGCGCAGGGTGGTGGTGTCGTACGAGCCGTACGGCGGGCGGAAGAGGCGCGGGCGGACGCCGAGGCGGGCGTGGAGCCGGTGCTGCTGGCCGCAGATCTCGGCGCGCTGGGAGGCGTACGGCGTCCCGGCCGACGCCCGGTGGTCGAGGGTGTGGTTCTCGATGCCGGCGCCGAGCGCGCGCAGGCGGGCGAAGTGGCCGTAGCCGGGGCCGGCGACGCTGTCGGTGAGGAACACGCTGACCGGCAGCCGCAGTTCGCGGACCATGTCGACGAAGCGGGGGTCCTGTTCGGCGCCGTCGTCGTAGGTGAGGAAGACGACCCGGTCGTGGGTGGGGACGTGGTCGGCCACCGGGGGCAGGGTGTGTGCCCCCGGGTGCGCGGACAGCGGCCGGGCGGTGTGCAGCGGGGAGCGGGCGAGCGGTTCGGCCAGCCCCCAGCGGCGGTAGCCGCGGTCGGGGGCCGGGCCGTGCGGGCGCACCCCTTCGGCGGCCTTCTTGCCGAGCCGCTCGATGGGGTCGACGGACGGGGCGCAGCCCGTCAGGAGCAGGGCCGCGGCGAGGACCGCGGCCGGGCCCCACGGCCTCACAGGTAGTCCTCCAGGCGGGCCACGGCGTAGCCCTCGCGCGTGACCTTGTCCAGGAAGCGGCGCATGTCGTCCAGCATCGTGCCGTTCCAGTCGTCCCGGCCCCGGAAGTGGGTCAGGACGATGTCGCCGGGGTGCAGGCTGCGGTCCCACTCGCGGTACTCCCAGTGGTCCACGAAGACCTCTTCGTCCCAGATGGGCGCGTATTTGATCCCGCAGGACCTGGCGGCGCGCAGGGTGTCGCCGTTGTAGTTGCCGTACGGCGGCCGGAAGACGGTGGGCGCCTTGCCGAACTGCTTCTTCATGATGTCCTGCATGCCGCAGATCTCGTGCCGCTGCTCGTCGTAGGACAGTCCGGGCAGGTAGGGATGGGTCAGCGTGTGGTTGTTGAGGGTCACACCCCGCGCCTGCATCCTGCGGAAGTAGCCGTAGTCCTCCTTGACGAGGTAGTTGCTCAGGAAGGCCGTGTACGGGACCTTCAGCTCGCTCATCATGCGCAGGAACGCGGGGTCCTTCTCCGCGCCGTCGTCGATGGTGAGGAAGACGACCTTCTGCCGGGTGGGGACGGTCGTGAAGACCGGTGGGAGCCGCTCCTCCTCCTGCCCGTCCACCTCGAAGCCGTCCCGGGCGGTGATCTCGGGCTTCCTGGCGGGCGGGGCCGGGGGTGTGAGCGGGGTGCGGGCCAGGCCCCAGCGGTGGGCGGCGGCGGCCAGCCGGGCGTGTTCGGCGGCCTGGCGGGCACGTTCGGCGGCCTGGCGGGTCCGCGGGTCGGAGGCGCGGGCCGGGCCGCCCTGTCCGGCGGCCGGTTCGGTGCCGCCGGCGCAGCCGGTGAGGAGGGCGGCGGCGGCCAGGACGAGAGCTGCGCAGCGGACGGCCACCGGCACGCCCGATGCCTGACTTTTGTCATTTTGTACTACTACTCGCATGGTGTCGGATCCTCCCAGGCCGCGACCCCCGCTCCCGGCCGACACCGCCGCCGGACGCGCACCATCCACCGACTGGCCCACAATGACCCGGTGAACAACCTCGCTCTGCTCCTCACCCCCGAAGGCCGCGCCCTCCTCGACGAGGTGCGCGACACCGCCCCGGCGGACGAACTCGCCGTCGCCACCCGGCTGCGCCGCGACCACCCCGCCGAGCTGGTGTCGGCCGCGCTCGGCCAGGCCCGGCTGCGGCAGCGGGCCGCGGCGAAGTTCGGGGACGAGGACGCCGGGCGGATGTTCTTCACACCGAACGGGGTCGAGCAGTCGACGCGGGCCGCCGTGGCGGCGTACCGGGCGCGGCGGTTCGCGGACCTCGGCGTCACCTCCGTCGCCGACCTGTGCTGCGGGATCGGCGGTGACGCGATCGCGCTCGCGCGGGCCGGGATCCGCGTACTGGCCGTGGACCGGGACCCGCTGACCGCGGCGGCGGCCCGCGCGAACGCCGAGGCGCTGGGGCTCGCCGGGCTGGTCGAGGTGCGGGAGGCGGACGTCACGGAGGTCGACGTCACCGGGTACGACGCGGTGTTCGTGGACCCGGCCCGGCGGGGCGGACGCGGCCGGATCTTCGACCCGGAGGCGTACTCGCCGCCGCTGTCCTGGGCGGTCCGGACCGCCGCCGCGGCACCGCGCGCCGCGCTGAAGATCGCCCCGGGCATCCCGCACGAGGCGGTGCCCGACGCCGCCGAGGCCGAGTGGGTCTCCGACGGCGGCGACGTGAAGGAGGCGGTGCTGTGGTTCGGGACCGGGACGCCGGGTGCCGTGCGGGCCACCCTGCTGCCCGGCCCGCGCACACTGGCCGGCCGGGGCCTGCCCGACCCCGGCGTGCGCCCGGTGGGACGGTACCTGTACGAGCCGGACGGCGCCGTGATCCGCGCGCACCTGGTCGCGGAGGTGGCCGAGGAGATCGGCGGCGGCCTCGTGGACCCCACCATCGCCTACGTAACCGCCGACGAGCTGCGGCCCACGCCGTACGCCTCCGCCTACGAGATCACCGACCGGCTCCCGTTCAACGTCAAGAAGCTGAAGGCGCTGCTGCGCGAGCGCGGGGTCGGCACGCTGACCGTGAAGAAGCGCGGCTCGGCGGTCGAGCCGGAGGAACTGCGCCGGAAGGTGAAACCCCAGGGACCCAACGCGGCCACCGTGTTCCTCACGCGGGTGGCGGGAGCGCCGACCATGCTGGTCGGGGCCCCGGTCCGGGGGGCCGCCGGAGCGTCCGGGCCCTGCTGAGCGGCAGGGCCCGTTCCCTCGCGTCGCGGGGACGCCGACGGCGTGCCGGTCGCTCTCCTCCTACGGGTAGGCGTGCGCGAACTCTTTCCCGCCGCCCGCCGCCCGCCGCCCTGCCGCTCCCACCGCCCTGCCGCCCCGACGCCCCGCGCCCCGCGCCCCCGCGCTACCGCAGCTCGAAACCGAACCCCGCCTTGGTGTACGGCGCCCGCACGGCCCTGCCGCCGAAGGCCAGGGCCGCGTCCGTGGTCAGGCCCGAGGGGCGTCCGCGCAGCACCCAGACCGCGCCGTTGCCGCCGTCCTCGCCGGGGGCGGCGGCGGCCAGGTCGGCGTGGCCGTTGCCGTTGATGTCGAGCAGCCGGACCACGTACCCGAAGGAGTCGTACTGCTCGGCGGTGCCGGGGACGCCCTTGCTGTTCTGGCCGAACGCCTGGGCACCGGTGCCGGTCAGCCCGGAGCGGCTGCCGCGCAGCACGTCCACCACTCCCTCGCCGTTCTCGTCGGGCGCACCGACCGCGAGGTCGTCGACGCCGTCACCCGTGATGTCGCCGACCGCGACCGACTGGCCGAACTCGTCGGTCTCCTCTCGGCTGCCGGGGACGCCGGGCGTGTCCTGCGTGAACCGCTTCCAGGTGTCCCGGCCGCCCAGCCCGGCGGCGCTGCCGTACATCACCCAGACCGCGTTGTCGTTCTGGAACCCGGTGACGAGGTCGTCGTACCCGTCGCCGTCGAGGTCGCCGATGGCGGCCGCGCCGTCGCCGCCCGGGTGCTGGTCGGTGACACGGGTGAGGCCGGCGGGACCGCTCAGGTAGAGCACGCTGCAATTGTTGCCGTCGCCGCAGTAGCCGGTGAGCACCAGGTCGGTGCGGCCGTCGCCGTTGATGTCGCCGGTGTCGCCGTCGCGGATGTCGATGTACTGGAGGTGGTCGGGGTCGAGCGGGGTCCGCGCGGCCGGGGTGCCGGTGCGCTTGAGCGGGCCCTTCCAGATCGTGGCGGTGGTGCCGGCCGGGTCGTCGCCCCCGCCGGAACCGGCGCTGAACACGGCGAGGTCGAGGCGCCCGTCGCCGTCGAAGTCACCGGTCTGGGTGTCGGTGGCCGGGATCTGCCTGCCGCCGGACAGCCCGCGCGGCCCGCCCCAGACGACGGCCCCGCCGTCCCGCGGCGAACCGCTGCCGACGACGAGGTCCGCGTAGCCGTCGCCGTCCAGGTCGCCCTCGGAGATCTGCCGTCCGAAGCCCTGACCCTTGACGGGGTCGCCGGGGATGCCCGCGGTGGCCCGGCTGAGGATCGCGCGGTGGCCGGTGGACAGGCCGTGCGGCCCGCCGTACATCACGGCGACGTAGCCCGCCCCGGCCCGGCCGCCGACGGTGGCGTTCGGGGCCCCGACGGCCAGGTCGGCGTACCCGTCGCCGTCGAAGTCGTCGCGGACCGGCGCGGACTTGGACGGGGCCGCCCCGGAGGGGGCGGCGGACGCGGCCGGGACGGTGAGGGTGAGGGCGGTCAGCCCCAGGGACAGCGGCAGCGCCCAACGGGCGTGCGAACGCAGGCGGAACAACGGAAAACCCCCTGATGTACGGCGACTTGGTCACCGCTGGAGACCCGCGGGCCGCCGGGAAGGTTGTGCGGTTCGGCGCGAGGGGCCTCGGAGCGCGCCGCCGGGTGAGGATATGGGAACAAATTTTCCAGAAGCGGCCACACGTTTCCATACCGCCCCATACGATAAGTGATGAGCACACGACGGGGGTTGGGTGACATGAACAGTCTGTTCACCATCGGTATGGGCTTCGGAACCACGGGGATTCCCGCCGCGGGGTCGTGACAGGCCGGGCCGGTCCCTGTCGGCATCGGCGAGCGGCTGCGGCGCGGACGCGTCCCGGCCGCCGGTGTCCTCTTCCCACACCGAAGGAGAAACATGAGGTCCTTACGGGCAACTACAGGCTCTGGGGTCCACAAAGTCCTGGTCGCCGCGAGTTCGACGGCGATCGCGGCCGCCGCTTGTGCCGCGGTCCCCGTGACCCCCGCGAACGCCGCACCGGTGACCGCCGCTTCCGCACCGGCCACGGGGTGCAGAACCCTCAGCCCCGCGCGGACGCGGTCGGTCGGGGCGGACGGGAGGACCGTGTCGCCGTCGGCCGCGCAGGCCGTGCGAGCCGCGGCGGCCACGGAACTGACGTACCGCCTGCCGGGCGGCGCGACCATGTCGACGGTCGTCCCGCCCCGGGGTTTCCGGCCGCAGACGGCGGCGCCCGCGACGGCGCGGGCCTACGGCTTCGACGCCCCGGACAGCCCGAAGGCACTGGCGGCGTGGCGGGCGAGGTACGACGGGTGGCGCGAGACCGTCCCGTCGGTGCCGTGCGTGGGACCGTCCGGCAGGTCGGCACTGCGCTTCGCCACCACCTACAGCAGCAACTGGGGCGGCTACACGGCCACCGGCCACTCCAACTACAACGAGGTCTACGACGACCAGAACATTCCCACCTACTACACGAGTTGCGGACCCGCGGGCAGCACGCTGGCGGCCCCGTGGATCGGGCTCGGCGGCGCCCGCTCCAGCAAGCTGATCCAGCAGGGCTTCGCCTCGGGCTCGTCGGTGGGCGGGACCGTCCAGGGCGCCTCGCTGTGGTACGAGTACCTCAACGCCCAGCACCAGAACCCGCCCGTCTACATCGGGCACACGACGAGGACCGGGCACGTCATCTCGCAGTACATGACCTACGGCTCCGGCCGGGTCGGGTTCCACTGGTACGACCGCACCGCCGGAGCCGGCTGGTCCCCCGTCAACGTGTCCGGCCTGTCGGGCTACTACGACGGGACCACCGCGGACTACATCAACGAGCGCGTGTACGGCGTCAAGCTGCGCAGGTTCAGCCGGCAGACGTTCAGCGCCGCGGGCGCCAGGTACGGCAGCACCTTCAAGGACCTCTTCAGGCTGCCGAGCACCGAGGTGCGGCTGACGAGCAACGGCGCCTCCTCCGGTGCTGCCCTGCTCACCGACACCCGCTCCAGCTCCAGCGCGTTCTACCAGACCTGGAAGCGCTGCTCGTAGTGCGGCCGGGCGGCACCCGCCGGCCGGTCACTCGGCCGGCCGGAGCCTCACCTTCTGTCCGCGGGCCGTGACGGCGTACCTGACGGGTGAGCCCTTCCCGGTGACCGAGCAGTGGACGGCGAGGGTGCCGCCGGGCACGCCGGGCAGAACGTCCTCCGGCTCGGCGGTCGTCGCGGCCAGGTGCTTCGCGCGGACGTGCTCCACGGTGGTGAAGGTGCCGTCGGCGGTGGCCCCGTGGCCGAGCGCCTTCTCGCACACGGCCGCGCGCGACCTGGTCGAGGTGTCCTCGCGCCACAGTGCGACGACCCGTCCGCGGCTGTCCAGGAAGCGCAGCGTCCGGGCGGCCGAGCCGCCCGGCGCCTCCACGGCGACGCGGGCGGTACGCGCGACCGCGTCCAGCAGGTCGGGAGCCGGCGTGGTGAGCATCGGGCAGGACTGGAAACGCCGCGGCGGCACCGCGGCGGTGAACGAGCCGTCCGCCCGCAGGGCGAAGCTGCCGCCGGCCAGCGGACCGCAGGGCCTGTTCACCTGCCAGCCGTTCGGCGCCCCGTCGGCGCCGATGACGAGGTTCGCCGGGAGGCCGCTCGCGTCGTGCCACGACGAGACGTCGCGACCGTCGATCCGGACGGCGATCCATCGTCCGCCGAGGCCTTCCGCGGTCGGGGCCGCGGCGCGGAAGCCGGGAGCCGCCATGGTGTCGCTCCTGTCGTGGCCGGGCCGCGTCGCGACGGCGACCGACCCGGCGACGGCCACGACGCAGGCGAACACCCCGGCGACGGCGAACCGCCGGCGCCGGCGCCGCCTGGTCCCGGCGCGGACCGCCTCGTCGATGTCGACGCGGCCGGCAGGAGCGCTGATGCCGAGGGAAGCGATACGCACGGCGAGTTCTTCCGGCGTCTGGTCGGGGTTCACGATGCTCCTTGGGTCTCGGCCGGTCCCGCGGTCTCGGCCGGTCGGGTCCGGAGGGCGGAACGCAGAGCCTCCAGGCCGCGGCACGTCTGGCTCTTGACGTTGCCCGGACTCGTCCTGAGCAGGGCCGCGGTCTGCTGGACGGACAGGTCCTCGAAGAAGCGCAGGACGAGCACGGCCCGCTGGCCGGCCGGGACCCTCAGCAGGGCGGCGATCAGATCGTCGTCACGTTCGTCCATGCGGGTCTGCGGGTGTGCGTGCAGCGTGGCCACGTCCGCCTCGCTGATCTCACGTCTGGCCGGCCGGCGCCGGTGGTCGGTGTGGAGATTGCACAGGATCCGGCGGACGTACGCACCCGGATCACCGGCCGCCACCACCCTGCCCCATCGGGAGTAGAGCCGTCCGAGCGCGTCCTGGACGAGGTCATCGGCGAGGTACCAGTCACCGCAGAGCAGGAACGCCGTCGTACGCAGGCGCGTCCGGTGTTCGAGCACCCAGGTACGGAAGTCGGTCTCGCGGGGATGATCGGTCACGCTCGTCCTCGTCTCACGCGTCCAGGCGTCACCTGCGTCGGGATCGAAGCCGGCCCAGGTCCGCTTCTCCCTACGTCCTACACGGAACGCGCATCGTCCGGGGTTGCACGCGACCGCGAACTCCTCGCCCCCGCGTTCCCGGCGTTCGCCAAAGCCCGCCGCCGTGCCCGGCACCGTGCCCGGCACCAGGGGCGCCCGCCGGGGCGAGGCCGGCGGTCCTCAGCCACGACCGACCACCGGCCCGCCGCTCATCCCAGTGTCACCGCCGGCACGGGATTGCCGCCGCTCCAGGAGGCGTTGAACCCGAAGGTCACCGAACCGCCGTCCGGGACGGCGCCGTTGTAGGAGGCGTTGGCGCACGATACGGCCGTCCCGGACTGGGTGCAGGCGGCGTTCCAGGCCTGGGTGATCCGCTGGCCCGCGCCGTAGTTCCAGCTCACCTTCCACGAGGACAGCGAGGCGCCGGAGCAGGAGATCTTCACCTGCCCGGTGAAGCCGTCGTTCCACTGGCTGGTGACGGTGTACGCGGCGGTGCAGGCACCGGGACCCGGGGGCGGGGTGGTGGTGGAGCCGCCGAGCGCCTCCGCGATGCCGTGGTACGCCGGTTTGGGCTGGTAGTTCTCGTCGTACGGGGTCGCCGCCCCGTAGCCCGGGAAGGTGCTCGGCACCCATGAGTCGGCGTCGGTGAAGCCCCAGACGGTGACGTTGACGCAGCGGGCCACGGCCGCGCAGGCGGCCACGACGGACTTGAAGTCGGCCGCCTGCTGGGCGAGTTTCGTGCTGTCGGCCGGCAGCTGCATGCGGACGTCCAGCTCGGTGATCGCCACGTCGACGCCGAGGTCCGCGAAGCGCTGGATGTTCTGCTGGAGCGTCGACGGCACCTGGCCGAGGATCAGATGGGCCTGGAGGCCGACGCCGCCGATCGGAACGCCCTGCGCCTTGAGGGACTTCACCAGGTTGTACAGGGCGGTGGACTTCGCGTTGACGCCCTCGACGTTGTAGTCGTTGATGTACAGCTTGGCGTCCGGGTCGGCCGCGTGGGCCCAGGTCAGGGCGTTCGCGATGTAGTCCGGGCCGAGGCCGTCGTACCAGAGGTCGGAGCGGTAGGTGCCGTCCTCGTTGAAGGGTTCGTTGACGACGTCCCAGGCGGCGATCTTGCCCTTGTAGCGGCCGACCTCGGTACTGATGTGGTTCTGGAGCAGGCTGCCGAGCTGGGCGGGGGTCCAGGTGCCGTTGGTGAGCCAGCCCGGATTCTGGCTGTGCCAGACCAGGGTGTGACCGCGCACCTGCTGGTCGTGGGCCTGGGCGAAGGCCACGATCTGGTCGGCCTCGGTCCAGTCGAAGCCGCCCCGGGTGGGCTCGACGGTCTCCCACTTCATGGCGTTGCCGGGGGTGAGCGAACCGAACTGGCCTCCGGCGATGTCGCCGTAGGCCCCGGTGAGCCGGGAGCCGGTGACGGCGGTGCCGACGACCTTGCCCTTCGCCGCCGCGAGGTCGCGCAGCGGGGGGTCGGCGGCGTGCGCGGCGGGCGCCGTGAACAGCAGCGCGGCGCCGGTCAGCACGGATGCGAGGGATGCGAGGGACGCGCGGGCTGAACCGGTCCTCAGGGATCTCATGGCGGGCGCCTCCGAAAGTTTCGGTCGAACAACCGATTGACTCGGAGCAGTGTGGGGTGGTGCCCGGCACCCGTCAATACGTCGCGGCCCTCAGACCGCGGCGGGCGCCGCCGTGCTGGACCGCACCACCAGACTGGTCGCCAGCTCCACCCGGGTCGCCGCCCGGTCCCCCTCGGCGCGCCCCAGCTCCAGCACCAGCCGGGCCGCGGCCTCGGCCATCTCGGTCAGCGGCTGCCGTACGGTCGTCAGCGGCGGGCCCACCCAGCGGGCCACCGGCAGGTCGTCGAAGCCGACGACGCTCAGGTCCTCCGGGACGCGCAGACCGAGTTCGCGGGCGGCCTCGTACAGGCCGAGCGCCTGGAGGTCGTTGCCCGCGAAGACGGCGGTCGGCCGGTCCGGGCGGCGCAGCAGCTCCAGGCCCAGGCGGTAGCCCGCGTCGTGGTGGAAGTCGCCGGTCACGACGAGCGAGGGGTCCACGGACACGCCGGCCGTCTCCAGGGCCGCCCGGTAGCCGTCGACCCGGGCCCGGCTGCACATCATCCGGGAGGGTCCGCTGATCGCGCCGATCCGGGTGTGGCCGAGTTCCACCAGGTGCCGGGTGGCGGCCAGCCCGCCCTGCCAGTTGGTGGCGCCGATGGAGGGCACGTCCGGGCCCGGGTCGCCGGCCGGGTCCATTACCACGAACGGGATGGACCGGCTCGTCAGCAGCGCCCGCTGGGACTCGTCGAGCCCGGACAGCACCAGCACCACGCCGTGCGGGCGGCGGGCGGCGACCTGGTCGGCCCAGGTCCGGCCCGGGGTGAGCCGCCCGGCCGACTCGGACAGGACGACGCTCAGACCCGCGTCCCGGGCCACGTTCTCCACGCCCCGGATGACCTCCATCGCCCAGGCGCTCTCCAGCTCGTGGAAGACGAGGTCGATCAGCGGCGACCGGGAGGCCTCGGCGCGCCGGCGCCGGTAGCCGTAGGCGCGCAGCAGTTCCTCGACGCGGGCGCGGGTGGCGGGGGCGACGTCGGCCCGGCCGTTGAGGACCTTCGAAACAGTCGGAGCGGACACCCCGGCCTCACGGGCGATCTCGGCGAGGGTCGCCGTCTGCGTCTCTGCGGGCTTCGAAGGCTTCATGCCCGCGATCGTAACCCCAGGGCCCCCCGCGACGAAGCGTCATGCCCGGCACGGAGCCTCGCAACATTCGCTACAGAGTTAGAAACATTCGACGACAGGGCCTCCGGCCATGGCGGGTTCAGGCCGCTGCTTTGCCGTCGACGGGCAGGCCCAGCCGGCCGGCCACGGTGGTGAGGGTCGCTCCCAGCGGCAGCGCGACCCGGGTGAGGGCGTGCCGGTCGCCGCGGGTCGGGTCCCGGTTGACGATCAGCACCGGTTTCCCGGCCTCGGCCGCCTGGCGGACGAACCGGAGCCCGGACATCACCGTCAGCGAGGATCCCAGGACCAGTAGCGAGGACGCGGCCCGGACCAGCTCCCGGCAGTGCTCCACCCGCTGGGGCGGAACGGCCTCGCCGAAGAACACCACGTCCGGTTTGAGGATGCCCCCGCAGACCGTGCAGGGCAGCACGCGGAAGTCGCCGACCTGTTCGTCGGTGAGGTCGGCATCACCGTCCGGGTTGATCCCGGCGGCCACCGGCTCGAAGCCCGGATTGGCCTCCTCCAGCCGCCGGGCGAGTTCACGGCGCGGACTGCGAGTGCCGCAGGAAAGACAGACGACCCGGGCCAGGCTGCCGTGGAGTTCCACGACGCCCTCGCTGCCGGCGGCCTGGTGCAGACCGTCCACGTTCTGGGTGATCACTGCGGAGAGCAGGCCGTGCCGCTCGAAGGCGGCCACGGCCCGGTGCCCGGCGTTGGGCCGGGCGCTGCCGAACGTGCGCCAGCCGAGGTGGCTGCGCGCCCAGTACCGGCGCCGGGCCCCGGCGTCGGCGGTGAAGTCCTGGTAGGTCATCGGGGTGTGCCGGCTCAGGCTCCCGCCCTCGCCCCGGTAGTCGGGAATGCCCGACTCCGTGGAGATGCCCGCCCCGCTGAGCACCAGCACACCGCCGGTGCCCAGCGCGGCGGCGACCGGCTCCGGGTCCGTGGTGCCCGCGGGCAGGTCCTCGGTGGGGGTCCAGCTCAGAGTGGGGCGCATGCGCATGCCGCCAGGGTACGGAACGCGCCGCGTTCACCTACCGGTGTCACGAGCGGTGACGGGCGCTGCGCGGTGACCTAGAGGGCGTCGAGGCCCAGCTCGTGGTTCCTGACGGCCTCACGGACGGCGCCCACGAAGCCGTTCCAGAAGTGGTCGGCGTGGGGGCTGTCGGCGCTCGGCACACCGGCCGTCGCCCTGCGTGCGGCGGCGCCGGAGAAGTCACCGAACATCGCCTTGCGCAGTGCCGTGGACAGTTCCATCTGGGCACCGGCGCCGGTGCGGGTGCGGTTGACGATGTTGGCCGGGTCGTCGCCGTTGATGGGGTCCGTGGCGCCCGCGAAGACCACGGTGACGTTCCGGTCGGCGTCGGCCGCCGGGGAGGAGAGGCCGTACTTCGTGAAGGCCGCGAGCAGGTTGCGCTTGAGCCGCTCGTCCCGGCCGCCGATGATGATCTTCTTCGTGGTCGTGTCGTCGAAACCGTGCAGGGAGACGGCGTACAGGTTCCCGGCGCAGACGGCGAGGGCGGCCGGGTCGTCGCAGTGGGTGGCGGTGACGTGCTGCGCGGCGGAGTTGGCCAGGGCCTCGAACATCCAGTAGTCGCGCTGCGGCTCTCCCGGCACCGCCGCGCTCGCCGGGTCGGTGCCCGCGTCGAAGGGCGTGTAACCGGCGACGGCCAGGCACAGCTCACTCGTGCCGGCCTCGATCCCGCCGCCGTGCGGCGCGATCACCGCCGTGCTGGTGACGGGGCTGCTTGTGCCGCGGACGTTGTCCGTGACCGGCACCGGCGCCCCTATGCGGAACCGGCGCGACCAGTCGGTCCCCTCCTTGGCCGCGGTACGGGTGTACAGGTCGGTGTTGGACGTGTACCGGTCGGCCGCCGCGGCCGGCGTGGCGCCGTTGCCCAGCACGGCGTTGAGGGTGGGCAGGCCCGCGGCCACGGCGGCGACGGAGGCGAGGACGGTGCGTCTGCTGCTGGTGTTCACGGGGCGATCCTGCATCACGGCCCGGCGGCCGCTACCGGCGGGCCGCCCTGAGCATGACAACCTGGTCCGGCGGCGCGGACACCGTCGGCCGGGGACGCCGTAACGCCGATACCCCGCCTCCGGGAATCCGGGGGCGGGGTATCGAGTGGAGCGCCGGGCAGGCCTTGCACCTGCATCTCCCCGCAGGAAGCGGGACGTCTTTCCTTGGACCACCAACGCACTGCGTCCGGGCCGGTGTTCCGGCCGTTCGCTGTGTGATGATCATAGCGCAGTCCGGCCGGAAGGATCAACCCGGCCGCTCAGCCGTCCGCGCCGCCGTCCGTCACCGCCTCGAACCGCCAGCGGTGCACGGCGCGGCTCACCAGATCCGCGTCCGGTTCGGGCAGCTCGGGCAGCGGGGCGTCGTACGGCGCGTCCCACCACGTGACGACCAGTACCCGGTCCTGCGGCGCGCGGAAGGTCTCGCGCCGCGCCGGCCCGGGGGTCAGGGCCTGTCCGCGGACCCAGGCCAGCAGGTCCTCCCCGCGGCCCTCGGCGGCCCGCGCCTCCCACATCAGCGCGACGGTCACGAGTACAGGTTCTCCTTGCTGACCTCGTGCACGTGATCGTGGTCGTGGCCCGGTACGTGCGGGTCGGTCACCGGCAGGGAGGAGTCGGCCGACAGGTCCCAGGCGGAGGGGACCCGGTTGCGGGCGACCATCTCGGCGCCGAGCGCGGCCACCATCGCGCCGTTGTCCGTGCACAGCTTGGGGCGGGGCACGCGCAGCCGGATGCCGGCCGCCTCGCAGCGTTCCTGGGCGAGGGCGCGCAGCCGGGAGTTGGCGGCCACCCCGCCGCCGATCATCAGGTGGTCGACGCCCTCGTCCTTGCAGGCGCGGACGGCCTTGCGGGTGAGGACGTCGACGACGGCCTCCTGGAAGGACGCGGCCACATCGCGCACCGGGACGTCCTCGCCGGCCGCGCGCCGGGCCTCGATCCAGCGGGCCACGGCCGTCTTCAGACCCGAGAAGGAGAAGTCGTACGCCGGGTCGCGCGGGCCGGTCAGGCCGCGCGGGAAGGCGATGGCCCGCGGGTCGCCCTCCTTCGCGTACCGGTCGATGACCGGGCCGCCGGGGAAGCCCAGGTTCAGCACGCGGGCGATCTTGTCGAAGGCCTCGCCGGCCGCGTCGTCGATGGTCGCGCCCATCGGGCGGACGTCGGAGGTGATGTCCGAGGACAGCAGCAGCGAGGAGTGGCCGCCGGAGACCAGCAGGGCCATCGTCGGCTCGGGCAGCGGGCCGTGCTCCAGCTGGTCCACGCAGATGTGCGAGGCGAGGTGGTTGACGCCGTACAGGGGCTTGCCGAGGGCGTAGGCGTACGCCTTGGCCGCCGAGACGCCGACGAGCAGCGCGCCCGCGAGCCCGGGACCGGCGGTGACCGCGATGCCGTCGAGGTCGCGGGCCGAGACGCCCGCCTCCTTCAGCGCGCGGTCGATGGTGGGGACCATCGCCTCCAGGTGCGCCCGGGACGCCACCTCGGGCACGACTCCGCCGAAGCGGGCGTGCTCGTCGACGCTGGAGGCGATGGCGTCCGCCAGCAGGGTGGTGCCGCGGACGATGCCGACGCCGGTCTCGTCGCAGGAGGTCTCGATGCCGAGGACGAGGGGTTCGTCAGTCATTGATATCGGTTCCTTGTACGGGGGCGGAGCCCGCGGCGGAGCCGCTGCCGGGTTCCGTGGTCAGGCGCATCACCAGGGCGTCGACGTTGCCCGGCTGGTAGTAGCCGCGCCGGAAGCCGATGGGGGCGAAGCCGAAGCGCTCGTAGAGCTTCTGGGCGCGGATGTTGTCGACCCGGCACTCGAGCATCACCTCGTGGCACTCGAACGCGGTCGCGGCGCGCAGCAGCTCGGTGAGCAGGCGGGCGCCGAGGCCGGTGCGCTGGTGGTCGCGGGCGACGGCGATGGTCTGGACGTCGGCCTGCTCGCCGGCGGCGACGAGGCCGGCGTAGCCGACGACGCGGCCGCCGGACTCGGCCACGAGGTAGCGCCGGGTGGCGTCGGGGCCCCGGGAGTGGGCCAGCTCGGACCAGAACATGCCCCGGGACCAGGCGTCCTCGGGGAAGAGGTCCTTCTCCAGCACCAGGACCGGGTCGATGTCCCACCAGCGCATCTCACGCAGGACGGGGGCTGCCGGCTGTGTCACTTGGGGGTGACCACCTTGTAGTTCTTGGGGACCTGGGCGTCGGGCCGGCGCAGGTACAGCGGCCGGGGTGCCGGGAGTTCCTCGCCCGCGGCCAGCTTCCCGGCGGCGAGCGAGGCGAGGGAGGCGGCGGACACGTGCTCGGGCGCGCGGGCGTCCGGGAACGTGTCCGGGTAGAGCAGCGCGCCGGCGCCGGCCGCCGGGAGCCCGGCGACCTGTCCGGCGATGTCGGCCGGGCGGTCGACGGCCGGGCCGGTCAGGCGGGTGCGGGGGTCGGCGTACGTGGCCCAGTAGACCTCCTTGCGCCGGGCGTCGGTCGCCACGACGAAGGGGCCCGACTCGATGCCGGCGGCGTGGGCGAGGCCGTCGAGCGTGCACACGCCGTACACCGGGACGCCGAGCGCCAGGCCGAAGGTGTCTGCGGTCATGAGGCCGACACGCAGGCCGGTGTAGGGGCCGGGACCGGTGCCGACGACGATCCCGGTGACCGCCTCCAGTTTCAGTCCGGCCCGGGTGAGCACGCGGTCGACGGCCGGCAGCAGCAGCTCTCCGTGCCGGCGCGCGTCCACCTGGCTCGACGAGGCGATGACGTCGGTGCCGTCGTGCAGCGCGACGGTGACGGCGGGTGTTGCGGTATCCAGAGCGAGCAAGAGCACGCGAACAGCCTACGGCGCCCGCGCCGCCCGCATGGCCGTCCGGGTCGTACGGTCACCGACTGCTACGGTCTGTACGAAGTACGACATATCGGATGAAGCAGAGGTGGGCGCACGTGGCAGGGACCAGCTCGGCAGCCGTGGCCGTCCTCACCGCCGCGGCCCTCGGCACGGTCGGTTTCCTCGCCTACCGGGCCCAGACGACCGCTCCGGCGGCCCTGGGCGGCACGCCCGCCGCGCACGCGTCCCCCTCGGCGTCCGCGTCCAAGGCACCCCGGGACCGGCACAACCCGACAGCCCTGCCGGGCGGCTCCGGCACGGGTGAACGGGTGGTGTACTCGGTGGACGACGACCGGGTCTGGCTGGTCGACGACCGCGGCCGGATGCAGCGCACGTTCCCGGTGCGCCCGGGGAACGTGGACCCGCCGCCCGGCACCTACTGGGTGACCTCCCGCTCCCACGCGGTCACCGGGACCGACGGCCGCCCCGTCGAGCACGTGGTGCGCTTCACCAGCGTGCAGGGCGTGGCGATCGGGTTCAGCGCGGCGGTGGGCGACGGCACCGGTCCGGCGCCCGACCCGGGCGTGAAGACGGGCGGCATCCGGGAGAACCGGGAGGACGGGGACGCGATGTGGCGGTTCGCGACGATCGGCGTACGGGTGGTCGTGATCCGCTAGCGGGCTCCAGGCCGCCGGGGGGCTCAGGCCGCCCGGGGGCGCGCCTTGCGCACGGGCAGGACCACGGGCTCCGGCTTCCGGCGCGGTTCCGCGTCCCGCGGTGGCCGGGATACGGCGTCCGCGGCGGCGCACGACGCCAGCAGATCGCGCATGGACACCCCGGCGGGGACGGTGGGCCGGTGCGTGGGCCGGGCTGCGGTCATGGACGCCTCCTGGAGTGCGGGGGCGGGCGCAGTTAGGCACACCTAACCACGGGCTGGGTACCATGTGACCACGCCCGGGACGTCCCGCGCAATACGGTGCCGACAGCTTGTCGGGAAGTCCGCCGGCCTCAGCCGGACAGCGTGTCCAGACCGGCGCCGGACCACCGCTCCCCCAGCCCCGCCAGGGTCACGTGCCGCACCTCGTCGGTGGTGTCGCCGACGGCACGGTGGATGACGATCTGGAGCCGGTCCTCCGTCAGCTCCTCGACCTTGCCCTCGCCCCACTCCACGACGATCACCGAGTCGGACAGGGAGACGTCGAGGTCCAGGTCCTCCATCTCGTCCAGGCCGCCGGAGAGCCGGTAGGCGTCCACATGGACCAGGGGCGGGCCGTCGCCGAGGGAGGGATGCACCCGGGCGATGACGAACGTCGGCGAGGTGACCGCGCCGCGCACGCCCAGGCCCTCGCCGAGCCCGCGGGTCAGCGTGGTCTTGCCCGCGCCCAGTTCCCCGGTGAGCATCACGAGGTCACCCGCGCGCAGCAGCGCGGCGAGCCGGCGGCCCAGCTCACGCATCTGCTCGGGCGAGGTGACCGTCAGCCGGGTCTCAGTGCTTCGGTGCGGTGCCGCGGGTGCTGCTGGTCGTTCCATAGCCACTTACGGTAGCTCCTGCGGGTACCGCGCCCGCGCGGGTGAGCAGGTCGGCGAGGCGGTCGGTGACCACTTCCGGGTGCTCCAGCATCACCAGGTGCCCGGCGTCCGGCACGAGCACCAGCTCGGCGTCCGGGAGCAGGTCGGCGATGGCCTCGCTGTGCTCGCTCGGCGTGACCAGGTCCCGCACCCCGGCCAGCACCAGCACGGGCATGTCCCGGAAGGAGGTGAGGGACTCGGTCTTGTCGTGGTCGGTGAAGGCCGGGTAGAACTCGGCGACCACGTCGATCGGCGTCGACTCGATCATCCGCTCGGCGAACCGTTCCACCGCCGGGTCGACGTCCCGCCCCGCGAACGAGTACCGCTTGATGATCCCGGCGAACAGGTCGGCGGTGGCCCGGCGCCCCCTCTCCACCAGCTCCGCCTGCTGCCCCAGCGCCCTGAGCACCCCGGGCAGGATCCGGCGCACCGCGTTGACACCGGCCACCGGCAGCCCGAAGTTGACCTCGCCGAGCCGCCCGGACGACGTCCCCACGAAGACGGTGGCGACGACCCGGTCCCGGATCAGCTCGGGGTACTGGGAGGCGAGGGCCATGACGGTCATGCCGCCCATGGAATGGCCGACCAGCACCACCGGCCCCTCCGGTACGGCGGCGTCGAGCACGGCCTTGAGGTCGCGGCCGAGCTGGTCGATGGTCAGCGGCACCCGGTCCCGGGTCTGGGCCACGCCCCGCGCGGACCGCCCGTGGCTGCGCTGGTCCCAGTGCACGGTGCGCACCACCCCGCGCAGGGCGGCCCGCTGGAAGTGCCAGGAGTCCTGGCTGAGGCAGTAGCCGTGGCAGAAGACGACGGTGACCGGGGCGGGCGCCTTGCGGCCGAAGAGCCGGCGCCGGCGCGGGGAGACGTCCGGGCCCACGTCCGGCTCGGTCTCGTCGACCTCGTAGTACAGCTCGGTGCCGTCGTCGGCGTGCGCCTTGCCCGGGGTGCCCCGCAGGGTGCCGTACGGCCCGGTGGAGTCCAGCGCCAGCCGGGCCCGGCGGCGCATCCCGCGCCCGACCGTCATCCGCTCGATGGCGACACCGGCCGCCGCTCCCGCGGCGAGGACGCCTATCGCGGTGCCGGCGACGCCGGTCGCCCTGCGCCAGCTCCCGGCCGCCCCCGCGGCGGAGGCAGCAGCCGCCGAGGCGAGGACGTCGGCCACGACCTCCGCGCTGCTCTCGCTCACGTACCGCTCCTCTTCGCCGTACGACAGTTCGCTGTTGGGGTGAAACGGATGGTGCCCCTGTGCTGGTGCAGGACGCGCGGGACCGCCGTTGACGGGCGGTCCCGGTCGCCGCTCCCGAACGGGTTACCCGGGTTGCCGCCCGTTCACATAGACGCGGGGAACGCGCGTTCCGATGCGCGTGACGATCTCGTACGCGATCGTGCCGGACGCCTGCGCCCAGTCCTCGGCGGTCGGCTCACCCCGGTCACCGGGCCCGAACAGCACCGCCTCCGCCCCCGCGGGCGGCTCGTCACCGCCGAGGTCCACCACGAACTGGTCCATGGCGACCCGCCCGGCGACCGTCCGCCACTTGCCGTCGACCAGCACCGGGCCGGTGCCGGAGGCGTGCCGCGGGATGCCGTCCGCGTAGCCGACCGGCACCAGGCCGAGCGTCGTCGGGCCCGGGGTGACGTAGTGATGGCCGTAGCTCACGCCGTGCCCGCCGGGCACCCGCTTGACCAGGGCCAGCGACGCGCTGAGCGTCATCACCGGGCGCAGTCCGAGGTCGGCCGGGGTGCCCAGCTCGGGGCTGGGCGAGATCCCGTACAGGGCGATGCCCGTGCGGACCAGGTCGAAATGGGACTCGGGCAGGGTGAGGGCGGCCGGCGAGTTGGCGATGTGCCGCACCTCGGGCCGTACGCCCCGCTCCTCGGCGTACGCCACCATCTCCCGGAACCGGCCGAGCTGCGCGGCGACGGACGGGTGCCCCGGCTCGTCGGCGCACGCGAAGTGCGACCACAGGCCGGTGACGCGGACCAGGCCCGCGGCCTCGGCACGCAGCGCCTCGGCGACCAGGGCGGCCCAGTCCTCGCCGGGCTGGCAGCCGTTGCGGCCGAGCCCGGTGTCGGCCTTGAGCTGCACGCGTGCGACCCGCCCGGCCTCCCGGGCGGCGGCGGTGACCTCCCGCAGGGCCCACATGCCGCTCAGCGACACGTCGATGTCCGCCTCGATCGCCTGCCGCCAGGGCCCGCCCGGCACCCACAGCCAGCACAGGATCCGGCCCGGCAGCCCGGCCGCGCGCAGCGCGAGGGCCTCTTCGGCGGTGGCCGTGCCGAGCCAGGACGCGCCCGCCGCGAGGGCGGCGCGGGCACAGGGCACCGCCCCGTGGCCGTACCCGTCGGACTTGACGACGGCCATCACGCCGGCGCCCCCCGCGCGGGCGCGCAGGGCCCGCACGTTGGCGCGCAGGGCGCCCAGATCGATCTCGGCGCGGGCCCGCAGGGAGGCGGTCGGCACAGCTGAAGTCTCACTCATGGCGCCCCCAGTGTCTCAGAGGGTGCCGTACGGGCACCGGGCGCCGTGTCAGGTACCCGCCCGGCGCCCCCACACGAAGACGCGGTCACCCTTCTTCAGCACGCCCCACAGCGTGCGTGCGTCGGCGAGCCTGAGGTTCACACAGCCCATGGAGCCGACGGTGGTGTAGATGCTGCCGTACACGGCGTGGAAGGCCTCGCCGCCGTCGAAGAACTGGGCGTACGGCATGGGCTGGCCGTACAGGGTCGACACGTGGTTCTTGTGCCGCCAGTACACGGTGTGCCAGCCCTTGCGGGTGACGTGGCCCCTGCCTCCGCTGCGCATGGGCACCGGACCGAACACCACCCGGGAGCCCTTCTGCACCCAGGTGAGCTGGCGGTCCAGATCGACACAGGCGACCCGGTAGGACCGCACCGGGCACTTCCCGGCGGCGTTCGGGTTCTTCCCCGCCGAGATCAGCATCATCGTCGACCAGGTGACGGGTCCGGCGAACCCGCCGGCCGGCTTGATCCGGTACGCGATCTGGAACGCCCGGATCGTCTTGCAGTCGGAGGCGGACTGTCTGCCGTCCACCTTCAGTTTCAGCCACCGTTCGACCTGCCGCTGGTACGGGCCGGTCCGCTTGGTGCACGTGACCTTGGCGACGGCGTCCCCCAGCGGCACGTACTCGATGAGGTCGTACGTCCCCGGCGCCGCGTCCCTCGGCTCCACGGCGTCCTCCGCCGCGCTGGGTGTGTACACCCTCGGCGGCAGAGCCTGGTCGGGCGTGTCGATCTGCCAGGGCTGAGCGGGGCTCGGCGGCACGCCGGGGACGAGGTCGGAGAGGGGGACGAAGGCGGGGGCGGCGGCATGGTTGGGGGCGGGGCCGGGGGCGGGTGGCTTCGGGGAGACGGCCGGGCTGATGTCCGGGCTGCGGGGGGTGGGTACGGCGCGTACGGCGGTTACGGCGGCCACGGCCGTGCCGGGGCTGCCGGCCACCGGGAATGCCGTGCCGGCGGCGAGCAGCACCGCGATACCCCGGTACACAAATCGTCCGCTGATCATGCAATCAGCCAAACGCGGGGAGCCGCGGAGATGGGGGTGCCGCGCGGAGGGGGTCACCCGGGGGGCGGACGCGGACGCGGACGCCTGGCGGCGGGCGGGGGGCGGGGGGTTTGGTGCCGGGGCGGGGTGTGCGGTGCCGGGTGCGGGTTCGTGGTGGCTGGGCGCGCAGTTCCCCGCGCCCCTGGCGGGGCCGGGGTGGGCCTGCGGTGACAGGGGGCCTGGGCGGCGGCTTGCGGGGGTGCTGGGGGTGGGCCGGTGCGGGGTCGTCGTGGCTGGGCGCGCAGTTCCCCGCGCCCCCGGCGGGGTCAGGGTGGGCCTGCCGTGACAGGGGGCCTGGGCGGGGGCTTGCGGGGGTGCTGGGGGTGGGCCGGTGCGGGGTCGTCGTGGCTGGGCGTGCGGTTCTCAGGGCCCCTGGGGGTCAGGTTCGGGTGTTCTGCCAGGCCTGGGGGATGTGGGACGCGATGTCGTGGGCGGCTGTCGGGGCGCCGTGCGGGTGGGGGCCGCCGGCTGCGAGGCGGCCCGCCAGGCCGTGGAGGTACGCGCCCGCGCTCGCCGCGTCCACCGCGGCCAGCCCCGCCGCCAGCAGTGACCCCGCCAGCCCGGACAGCACATCCCCGCTGCCCGCGGTGGCCAGCCACGGCGTCCCCGTGGGGTTCACCCGCACCGGCCCGCCCCCGGAGTCGGCGACCAGCGTCGTCGACCCCTTCAGCAGCACCGTCGCCCGGTACCGCGCCGCCAGCTCCCGCACCGCGGCCAGCCGGGCGCCCTCGACCTCTTCCCGCCGTACCCCGAGCAACGCGGCGGCCTCGCCCGCGTGCGGGGTCATCAGCGTCGGCGCCGTACGCCCCCGTACCGCCTCCCGCCCGGCCAGCCGCAGCCCGTCCGCGTCCAGCAGCACCGGTACGTCCGTCGCCAGCACCTCCGCCACGGTCGCCGCGTCGTCACCGGCGCCCGGCCCCACCACCCAGGCCTGCACCCGCCCGGCTCCGGCGGGACCGGCGTCGGAGACGAGGGTCTCGGGGTAGCGCGCGAGGACCGCGTCCCCGGCCGGGCCGACGTAGCGCACGGCCCCCGCCCCGCCGCGCAGCGCACCGGACACGGCCAGCACGGCGGCCCCCGGATAGCGTGCCGACCCGGCGGCGATCCCGACGACCCCGCGCCGGTACTTGTCGCTCTCCGCCGCCGGCTCCGGCAACAGCCGGGCCACGTCGGCGTGTTGCAGGGCCTGGAGTTCGGGTACGGCGGGCGGCTCCAGCCCGATGTCGACGAGCCGCACGACGCCGGCGTACTCCCGTGCGGGGTCCACCAGCAGTCCCGGCTTGTACGTGCCGAAGGTGACGGTCAGGTCGGCCCGGAGCGCGGCCCCCCGCACCTCCCCGGTGTCCGCGTCGACCCCGCTGGGCAGGTCCACGGCCACGACGGCGGCCCGGGACCGCGCCACCACCCCGGCGAGCCGCTCGGCGTCGGGCCGCAGGCCGCCCTTGCCGCCGATGCCGACGATCCCGTCCACGACGAGGTCGGCCCGCAGGATCAGGTCCTCGGCGGCCTCGGCGGCGGCGACCGCGCCGCCCGCCCGCCGCAGGGCGGCGAGCCCCGCCCGGTGGACCCGTCCGGGAGACAGCGGTACGGCGGTGACCCCGGCCCCGCGCCGGGCCAGCCGCGCCCCCGCGTACAGGGCGTCCCCGCCGTTGTCCCCGCTGCCGACCAGCAGCACCACCCGGCTGCCGTACACCCGTCCCATCAGTGCGGCGCAGGCGGCGGCCAGTCCGGCGGCGGCCCGCTGCATCAGCGCCCCCTCCGGCAGCCGCGCCAGCAGCACCCGTTCGGCCGCCCTTACCGTCTCCACGCTGTACGCAGTACGCATGGCACCGAGTCTGCCCCGGAATCCCGGCCGCCCACACCCGGGGCGCCGCACGGGTCAGCCCTCGGCGACCACCACGGCCGAGGCGACGCCCGCGTCATGACTGAGCGACACGTGCCACGCCCGCACACCCAGCTCCGCGGCCCGCGCGGCCACGGTCCCCTTCACCCGCAGCCGGGGCTGCCCGCTGTCCTCCACGAACACCTCGGCGTCGGTCCAGTGCAGACCGGGCGGCGCCCCCAGCGCCTTCGCCAGGGCCTCCTTGGCGGCGAACCGCGCCGCGAGCGAGGCGATCCCCCGCCGTTCCCCGCTGGGCAGCAGCAGCTCGCGCTCCACGAACAACCGGTCGGCCAGCCCGGGGGTCCGCTCCAGGGACGCCCGGAACCGGTCGATCTCGGCGACGTCGATGCCCACCCCGATGATGCTCATGCCGTGCACCCTACGACCGCGGCCCCGCCGGTCCGTCCACCGCGACGGCACGGCGTGCCCGGCCATCCGGGCCCGAGCCGGCCGCCGCACCGCTCCCCCGCGCTCGCCTACGCTTCCGCCATGCCTTCCTCCCCCTCGTACCTCTCCGAGCTGTTCTCCCTCGACGGCCGCACCGCCCTGGTGACCGGCGGCAGTTCCGGTATCGGCCGGGCCGTTGCCGGTGCGCTGGCACGGGCCGGGGCCCGGGTGGTGGTCGTGGCGCGCGGGGAGGAACAGCTGACCGCGACCGTCGCCGAGCTGGCCGCCGAGGGCTGCCGGGCGGCCTGGGTCAGCGGTGACCTGGGGTCCCGGGAGGGCGTGCGCGCGGTCGCCGAGGAGGCGGCGGGTATCTTCGGGGAGCCGGACATCCTCGTCAACTCCGCGGGGATCAACCTGCGTCCGCCGATGGGTGAGCTGGACGAGGAGGTGTGGGACGCCACGCTGGCGGTGAACCTGGAGGCCCCGTTCCTGCTGGGGCAGCGGTTCGGGCCGGGTATGGCCGGGCGGGGCTTCGGCCGGATCATCCACATCAGCTCCCAGCAGGCACACCGGGCGTTCGTGCAAAGCGGCGCGTACGGCGTCTCGAAGGGCGGGCTGGAGTCACTGGCGCGCTCGCAGGCGGAGGCCTGGTCGCCGTACGGGGTGACCTGCAACACGCTCGTGCCGGGCTTCGTGATGACCCCGCTCAACGCCCGGCTGTCGGCCGACCCCGGGAAGGTGTCGGCGCTGGCCGCGCGCACCCTGGCCGGCCGCAACGGCCTCGCCGAGGACTTCGAGGGCGCCGCCGTCTTCCTCGCGAGCCGCGCCTCCGCTTACGTCACGGGCCAGTCGGTCCACGTGGACGGCGGCTTCTCGGTGCACTGAAAACCCGCGATCATGACAAGGGTCCGCGGGCCTTAGTCTTCCTGGTGTCCGGTGATCCGTGTCCGCACGGACGCCATCGCGCACAACGGGAGGAATCCGCCTTGAAGTTGAAGTCTCTGGGCACCGCGCTCACCACCGTCGCCCTCATCGGCACGGCCCTCACCGGCGCCGTCGCCACCGCCGGCACCGCCTCCGCGGCCACGCTGCCGAGGGACTGCAGCAAGGCGATCATCAACGTCAAGGCCAAGGAGACCGTCAACGTCCGCACCTCGCCGAGGACGACGGCCACGGCCGTCGGCATCTGGGGCAAGGGCAAGAAGGGCGCGGTCTGCAACGACGGCAAGGCCTACAAGGGCGGTTCGTACACGGCCTGCGGCAAGAAGAGCAACCTGTGGTACTACGGCGGCGACAAGAAGAACGGCTGGGTCCCGAAGTCCTGCATCAACTGGTGACTCGCGCGGGGTAGCCGGACAAGGGGCGGACGGCGGCCGGCCGTTCGCCCCTCGCCCGCTCACTCCACCGTCACCGACTTCGCCAGGTTCCGGGGCTGGTCCACCTCGTTGCCCCGGGCCGTCGCCAGCTCGCACGCGAAGACCTGGAGCGGCACCGTGGCCACCAGCGGCTGGAGCAGCGTCGGCGTGGCCGGGATGCGGATCAGGTGGTCGGCGTACGGGACCACCGTCTCGTCCCCCTCCTCCGCGATGACGATGGTCCGCGCGCCGCGCGCCCGGATCTCCTGGATGTTGGACACGATCTTGTCGTGCAGGACGGACCGGCCGCGCGGCGACGGCACGACCACCACCACCGGCAGGTCCTCCTCGATCAGCGCGATCGGGCCGTGCTTCAGCTCACCCGCCGCGAAGCCCTCGGCGTGCATGTAGGCGAGCTCCTTCAGCTTGAGCGCGCCCTCCAGCGCCACCGGGTAGCCCACGTGCCGGCCCAGGAAGAGCACCGTGTTCTTGTCGCCCAGCGTGCGGGCCAGTGCGCGTACCGGCTCCATGGTCTCCAGGACCCGCTCGACCTCCACCGAGATCCGGGACAGCTCCCTGACCACGTCCTGGATCTCGTCGCCCCACTTGGTGCCGCGGACCTGGCCCAGGTACAGGGCGACCAGGTAGCAGGCGACCAGCTGGGTCAGGAACGCCTTCGTGGAGGCGACGGCGACCTCGGGGCCCGCGTGCGTGTACAGCACCGCGTCGGACTCACGGGGGATCGTCGAGCCGTTGGTGTTGCAGATCGCCAGCACCTTGGAGCCCTGCTCGCGCGCGTGCCGGAGCGCCATGAGGGTGTCCATGGTCTCGCCGGACTGGGAAATGGCGATCACCAGCGTCTGCGCGTCGAGGATGGGGTCCCGGTAGCGGAACTCGCTGGCCAGCTCCACCTCGCACGGGATCCGCGTCCAGTGTTCGATGGCGTACTTGGCGATCAGGCCGGCGTGGAAGGCCGTACCGCAGGCGACGATCACGACCTTGTCGATCTCGCGCAGCTCGGAGGGGCTGATCCGCACCTCGTCCAGGGTCAGCGAGCCGACGGGGTCGATGCGTCCGAGCAGGGTGTCGGCGACCGCCTTGGGCTGCTCGGCGATCTCCTTGAGCATGAAGTAGTCGTAGCCGCCCTTCTCGGCGGCGGAGGCGTCCCAGTCCACGTGGTAGGAGCGGACGTCGGCCGGGCGGCCGTCGAACCCGGTCACCGTGACACCGTCGCGGCGCAGCTCCACCACCTGGTCCTGGCCCAGTTCGATCGCGGAGCGCGTGTGGGCGATGAACGCGGCGACATCGGAGGCCAGGAACGCCTCGCCCTCCCCAACGCCCACCACGAGCGGGGAGTTGCGGCGCGCGCCGACGACCACGTCCGGCTCGTCGGCGTGCACCGCGACGAGTGTGAACGCGCCCTCCAGCCGCCGGCACACCAGCCGCATGGCCTCGGCCAGGTCGGCGGTCGCCGAGAACTCCTCGGCGAGGAGGTGGGCGACCACCTCGGTGTCCGTCTCGGAGGTCAGCTCGTGCCCCCGCTCGGCCAGTTCCGCCCGCAGCGCGGCGAAGTTCTCGATGATGCCGTTGTGGACGACGGCGACCCGGCCCGCGTTGTCCAGGTGCGGATGGGCGTTGGCGTCCGTGGGGCCGCCGTGCGTGGCCCAGCGCGTGTGCCCGATGCCGGTCGAGCCCGCCGGCAGCGGCCGGTCGACCAGTTCCTTCTCCAGGTTGACCAGTTTCCCGGCCCTCTTCGCGGCGGCCAGCCCGCCGTCCGCCGGCACGGCGACACCCGCCGAGTCGTACCCCCGGTACTCCAGCCTCTTCAGCCCGGCCATCACGACATCGAGCGCCGACTGCGACCCTACGTATCCCACGATTCCGCACATGAGCGGCAGCCTACGGGCGGATGACGGCACGAAACCGTCGGCGCGTGCCCGAAATCGGAAATCCACCGGGGAGCGCGCAGCCGTCGGACGCCCGGGCCAGGTGACGTCCGCAGGCGGGAATCAGCCATCTCCCTGTGGTCCAGGTACGCCAAGGTTGCGCTCTCGCGCACAGGAGCTCCACAAACACCGGGCTCGGCGAGCCGGAGGTGACGGACCGGGACATCGATGCATTCCGGCCACCCCCACCCGCACCGAAGAACTCCCTGTACGACGGCGTTCACCTGCGCCTAGGGTGGCGCCGCGTGACGGGTACCTGACCATCCCGTCCTCACGCATGCCACATCAGCGACCGGGGGAACACCGTCGCCTACGGGGAAAGGTGCCTGGTCATGCCATCGGCCCAGCCGTCCGTACGCATCGGTCCAGCCACCGGCACGCCTGCCCGAGCCCTCTGAGGACGACGGCGCTTCACCGCTCCGCGTCCTCCGGCTCTCCGGCGGCCCGTCCGGCCACGCACCCCTGAACGAGAAAGGAATGCCTCGTTGCGTTCCAGACCATGGTTCCGGCTGCCCGGAACCCGAAGATCCGCCACGCTCACCTCCGCCGTGACCTCGGTGGCCACGCTGGCGGTGCTGGCCGGCCTCGCCGTCCAGCCGGCCGCGGTCCGCCTCGACGCCGAAGGCGTCAGTGACTCGGACCCCTGGTACGAGGACACCGCCACCGAGCAGTTGCGCCAGGACCAGTGCCTGATGGCGGACGTACTGCGGCTGGGCGGGCCGTCGATGGCCGCGACAGCGCAGGACGGGCTGAACCAGCCTGCCGACAAGCTGCATGTCCTGGCGGACCGCAAGAACTGGGAGCAGACGCCGCTCGCCGTCGCGTACAAGAAGGACCGGGACGCGGCGGACAAGCAGCTGGACGATCTCGCCGCTCAGCGGGACGGATGGCAGAAGCCTCTCGTGGGCCTGACCACCCCGGTCGGCATCTCCGACGCGGACTTCCACTGGCCGCCCGGGTCGCCGGGCGACGGCAAGCAGACCTTCTACGAGCAGACGGGTCTGAGCACCTGGGTCGCCGACCGGTTCTGGAAGACCGACAGCGACTTCTACGAGGACTCCACACCGAAGGCCGACGACAAGACGCTCAAGGCGCTCGACGACCTGGGCAACCCGCTGTACGGCAAGGACCCGGACCCGACCCGGCCGGACTGGAACCGGGCACTGGACGAGCACGACGCCTTCGAGTGGATGCACGGCCTCGGCGGCGCCAACGCGGGCGCGGACGACGCCCGGATCTTCCTCACCTCCGGTGGTTTCCCGCGTACCGCGCCGCAGCCCGGCACGCCGGAGTACCGCATCGCGGTCGAGGACATGAAGACACGGTTCGCTACCTGCGCCTGGCGTGACCCGCTCGACCCGGACCGGGTGCTGGACGGCATCACGTCCACCGCGGCCGGTGAGTGGCAGCAGGAGGTCTCCTCCCAGGCCGCCCAGCGCAACCAGATCGTCGACGCCGACAAGTCCGCGGTCGACGCGCTGTCCAAGGGCGCCAAGGCCCTCTCCGACATGCTGGGCCACTCCTGGGTCGCCGACCACCTCACCCGCTGGCAGGACTACTGGTCCCCCGGCGGCATCGGCTACATCGGTGACGCGCCGCTGGTCATCCAGGTGCCGGGTGCTGCCGGCAAGTGCCTCGACGTCGCCGGCGGCGGCAAGGCCAACGGCACCCCGGTCCAGATCTACACCTGCAACGGCGGCGCCGCCCAGAAGTGGCAGCTGTGGGGCGCCTACGACGGCGGCTACACCCTGTGGAACGCCAACGCGGGGAAGTGTCTGGAGGTGCTGAACGGCAACAGTGCTGACGGCACGAAGATCCAGATCCGGGACTGCGGCAACGCCAAGGCTCAGCAGTGGAAGTTCGACATCCGCTCGGCGGGCGAGCTGCGCAACGCGGCCACCGGCAAGTGCGTGCACCTGCCGACGTTCGACAACAGCAAGGACGCGGTGCTGTCGACGTGCAACGGCTCCGCCGCGCAGAAGTTCCGGATCGTGCCGCAGGGGCACACCGGTGACGGCAAGCTCGACTATCCGGACACGGCGCAGTTCACCAAGGCCAAGTCCGGTCTCGCGGCCGCGCAGGCCGGCGCGAAGAGCCAGCTGGCCGTGCTCAAGGCGCAGCTCGCCGTCGCGCAGAAGGCCGCGACCACCTCGGACACGGCCGTCCAGGCCGCCTACGGCATCGCCGACACCAACGGCGCGCCGCGGGGCCGGGGTCTGCTGGTCGGTCAGCAGAAGGACCAGGTGACCCAGGGCGCGGCTGCCGCGCTCGCGGCCCTGGAGAAGGCGGGCGAGACGGCTGAGGCCGCCACCCGTGCCGCCGCCGGGGACAGCGCCACCATCGCGCAGCGTGCTCTCGCGCAGGCGGCGCAGTCGAAGGCGGAGTTCCGCAAGAAGGCCGCGGAGACGGCCGAGTTGCAGGCGAAGGCCGCCGCGGACGCCGCCAAGATCCACCGGGACAACGCGAAGACGGACAAGGAGACCGCGCAGGCCAAGCTCGCCGTGACGGTGAAGGCCGAGGGCGACGCCAAGGCGGCGGCCGCCGACGCGCACGCCAAGCGGCTCGCCGCCGAGGCCGAGGAGAAGACGGCCAAGGCGGAGAAGGAGAAGGCGGCGGCCAAGCGGGCCGAAGCCGCCGAGCACAAGAAGAACGCCGAGTCCGAGGCGACGAAGGCGAAGGACGCCAAGGACAGGGCCGAGGCCGCCGAGAAGACGGCCGACGACCGCCGGGACGACGCGGTCAAGGCCAAGGACCACGCCAAGGCCATGCGTGACGACGCGTGGGACGCCGAGCAGAAGGCGGCGGCTTCCCGCGCAAAGGCCGACGCGAAGGAGGCCTACGCCGACTCCCTCGACGCCGGTGACGCGGCCGACGCCGCACGCGCCGCGGCGAACGACGCGGACAAGGCGGCCGACGCCGCCGAAACCGCGGCGGGCCGCGCCCGTTCGGAGGCCGACGCCGCGACCAAGGCCGCGGCCGATGCCGACGCCGCGGCCACCCGCGCCGAGGCGGCCGCCAAGCGGGCCCGCTCCGACGCGGACGCCGCCCAGGCCGACAAGGAGAAGGCCGACGCGGCGGTGAAGACCGCGACCAGTGCGGCGGCCGACGCGATCAACGCGGCGAAGGACGCCGCGACCGAGGCACAGGCGGCGGTGAAGCTCGCCGACGAGGCCGAACAGCACGCCAAGGACGCCAGGACCCAGGCCGACGCCGCCAACACGGAGGCCGGCAAGGCCGTGGCCGCCGCGGCGAAGGCCGCCGGGTTCGCCCACGTCACCGCGCAGGCGGCCGTGGACGCCGGGGAAGCGGCCAAGAAGGTCGCCGCCCCCGCCAACGACGCGATCCAGCTCGGCTCGCCCTACGTCGACACCGACTCCGCCGCCGGCCTGGTCGTGCTGACCGGACAGGCGTCGAAGTCGATCGCCGACCAGCAGCAGGCCGTCGCCGACGTGCACGCCAAGAACGCCGCCGCCGAGGCCGACGCGGCGCAGAACCTCGCCGACCAGGCGAAGGGCGACGCCAAGGAGGCGTACACCCACGCGGCGAACGCCGCCAAGTACGCCGCCGACGCGCGTACGTATTCCAAGGAGGCCCTGGGCTACGCGGCCGACGCCGCCAAGGCCGCGTCAGCGGCGCAGGCCTCGCTGGCCCGCACCATCGACTACGACCAGCAGGCCACCGACGACGCGGCAGCAGCGGACAAGGCCGCCGGCAACGCCGAGGGCTACGCCAAGGACGCCCGCGACTCCGCCGACGCCGCCGAACTCGACGCCGAAGCCGCCCGTACCGCGGCCGCCCAGGCCGAACAGGACGCCAAGGACGCCCGAGCGGCGGCCGACCGCGCCGACACCGCCGCCACCGAGGCCGAACAGGCGGCGAAGGACGCCGACAAGTACGCCACGGAGGCCCAGGAGGCCGCCGACAGGGCCGAACAGGAGAAGAACGCCAAGCGGATCTCCGACGGGACCGCCTCCGGCATAGGCAGCGTGTTCTGGACCCAGAAGATCGAGCCGATCGGGGAGCCGGAGGTTATCGACAAGAAGAACTGCAATCCGATCGTGCACTTCGGGGACTGTGTCATCACGGCGAAGATCCACTTCAACGTGAAGCTGGATATCTACCTGTGCACACTGGCGGAGCTCCCCGCCACGGGATGCCCGGGTTCGGAAACGATGCTGCTGAAGACCCAGGTCGTCCCGGACCAGTACGAGACGGTCAAGCGCACCATCTCAGAGGTCGAGTTCAACTCGAACATCGATCCCGTCGACATCCTTCTCGGCGACTTCATCGGGTGCGGTGAGAAGCTGACGGGCAACGGGGGCAGCTGGGGCGACTGTGCCTGGGCCGGCTTCGACGTCGCCACCTTCTTCGACGGCAAGATCATCAAGGCGGTCGCCGACGCGGTCAAGGCCGTCGACGCGTCCGTGAAGACGGGCATCGGAATCGCCGATGCCTGGAAGGCCCTCAAGGAATCCGGCCTCGATGAGGACGTCATCGCCGGCATCGGCAAGAAGGAAGCCGAAAAACTCTCCACAGGCTGCCCGACGAACAGCTTCCCGGCAGGCACCCAGGTCCTGTTGGCCGATGGCTCTCACAAGGCCATCGACGCGATCACCAAGGGAGACCGACTGCTCGCGGCCGACCCGCGAACGGGGCGAACCCGCGCAGCGCCGGTCACGGCGACCTTCTCCCACCGGGCGGACCAGCTCACCGAGCTGACGCTCGAAGGCGGTGAGCGGGTACTCACGACATCCGGACACCGGGTGTACGCGGCCGGGCAGGGCTGGGTGACCGTGTCGGAACTGAGCCGAGGCGACCGGCTCAGCACTCGGCATGGTGGCTCGAAGACGGTCGTCGGCCTGCGGAAGGTGGCTGCGCCACAAACCGTCTGGGACCTCACGGTCGACGACCTGCACACCTTCTACGTACTCGCCGGCGCCACGCCGGTTCTCGTCCACAACTGTGACGGCGAGCTCAGCGACGCGCTCTATGACGAGATCGAGGCCCGGTACGGCGTCGACATCGCCGACGGCGTCGATTACAACGCCAAGCGGATGCATGACGGGAGTGCGAACTCCCTCGACCACCAGATCCCTGGGATCGGGCACGATCTGAAAGCACTCGGTGACTACCTCGCCGGATGGCGCGGGAAATTCACGTACCGTGACACCACGAAGGGTTCCGAGGTCGTCTACGACACGGCCAAGAAGGTGCTGGTGGTGAAGACTCCCTACAACATCCACGCCTATCAGTACACCGTCGAGCAGTTCGAGAAGGCGGTGCACGAGGGGCGGTTCGTCCTGAAGGATTCCGGGGGCGGCACTCCATGAGGACCAGACCAGCCGTACGCCGGGAAGGAACTGACTTCGTCGTCCGCTTCGTCGGAGCCCAACGGGCTCTCATCGGTGCGTTGCTGCCGTGGCTCGCCTATCGGCGGGAAGGCGAACCCGCCCTTACTGTGTGGGCGGGATGCGGCAGAGAGCGACTCGAACAGCTCCATCACAAGTTGCGCGGTGGTGAGGAAGTGGTCCTCTCGCTCGGGGAACTGCACATCCTGCACGCGGTCCTCCTGTCCGTGCACAGCATGTTCGCGTCCGAGGAGGCCTTCAACACCCAGCTGGGCTTCTACCGCGAGAACGCGTTCGAGCTCGCCAACGGCCTGGTGAAGGCCGTCGAGGACGCCGCTGCGACAAGCTGATCCGAGTCCTCCACGGTTCCCCTCCCGGCGTATGGGAGGGGAACCGTCTTGCGGTGGGGAGCGGGCGGACGACAGCGCGAGCGAGACGGCGAACCCGTGCGGGGCAGACCTGAACCCCGGCTACCACGTGACGCACCCCACCCCGCCACCCCGTTCAGACTCCGTTAACAATGGACTGTGATCTCACCGGTCTCCCCGATGCCCCGGAGCGCCCACCGGCACAGGCCGGAGGCGACTCCCTACGTCGACCTCACCCGCGCCGAGTGGAGCGCGCTGCGCGACAAGACCCCGCTGCCGCTCACCGCCGAGGAGGTGGAGAAGCTGCGCGGTCTCGGCGACGTCATCGACCTGGACGAGGTGCGGGACATCTACCTCCCGCTCTCCCGGCTCCTCAACCTCTACGTCGGCGCCACGGACGGCCTGAGAGGGGCGCTGAACACCTTCCTCGGTGAGAAGGGCTCCCAGTCCGGCACCCCGTTCGTCATAGGGGTGGCCGGCTCGGTGGCCGTGGGCAAGTCCACCGTCGCCCGGCTGCTCCAGGCCCTGCTCTCCCGCTGGCCCGAGCACCCGCGGGTGGAGCTGGTGACGACCGACGGCTTCCTGCTGCCCACCCGGGAGCTGGAGGCCCGCGGCCTGATGTCGCGGAAGGGGTTCCCCGAGTCCTACGACCGCCGGGCCCTCACCCGCTTCGTCGCCGACATCAAGGCCGGCAAGGCCGAGGTGTCCGCGCCGGTCTACTCCCACCTCATCTACGACATCGTGCCCGGCGAGAAGCTCACCGTCCGCCGGCCCGACATCCTGATCGTGGAGGGCCTGAACGTCCTCCAGCCCGCACTGCCCGGCAAGGACGGCCGTACCCGGGTCGGTCTCGCCGACTACTTCGACTTCAGCGTGTACGTCGACGCGAGCGCCGAGGACATCGAGCGCTGGTACCTCAACCGCTTCCGGAAGCTGCGCCGCACGGCCTTCCAGGACCCGTCGTCGTACTTCCGCAAGTACACCCAGGTCTCCGAGGAGGAGGCGGTGGACTACGCCCGCATGCTGTGGCGGACCATCAACAAGCCGAACCTGGTGGAGAACATCGCCCCGACCCGCGGCCGGGCCGGACTCATCCTGCGCAAGGGCGCGGACCACACGGTGCAGCGCCTGCGCCTGCGCAAGCTGTGAGCCGCCCTGTTAGATGGGGCGCATGCTGCATCTGCGTCTGATCACCCCGAAGGAGCGGACCGACGAGGTGATCCGTCTGATCGAGGAGACGGTCGGCACCGCCCACCTCGTCGTGCTGCCGGGTGCCGCCCGTGATCCGGCCGGGGACGTCGTCCTGTGCGACGTGGCCCGCGAGGCGGGTGACGGGCTCATCGCCGGGCTGCGGCGCCTGGGTCTGGACGAGACCGGCTCGATCGCCGTCGACGACATCGATCTCTCCCTGTCCCGCCGGGCCGACGAGGCGGAGGAGGCGGCGCCGGGCGAGGGCGCGGACGCGGTGCTGTGGGAGGGCCTGACCGAGGCCACCCACGAGGAGTCGACGCTGTCGTTCACCTATGTCGCGTTCATCACACTGGCCACGATGATCGCGGCCTGCGGTGTGGTGCTGGACAACGCCATCCTGATCGTGGGCGCGATGGCGGTGGGACCGGAGTTCGGTCCGCTGGCCGGTATCTGCACGGCCCTGGTCCGGCGCCGTCCACGCCTGGCGTGGCGGTCGGTGGTCGCGCTGGTGGTCGGCTTCGCGGCGGCCATGGCGCTGACCTCCGCGTTCAGCCTGTTCATGGACGCGGTCGGCCTGTTCCACAAGTCCCAGCTGGAGGGCGACCGGCCCAACACCGGCTTCATCTACGCCCCGGACTGGTTCTCGTTCGTCGTGGCGGTGCTCGCCGGGATCGCGGGCACGCTGTCGCTGACGTCCGCGAAGTCGGGTGCCCTGGTCGGCGTCGCCATCTCGGTGACGACCGTGCCCGCCGCCGCGAACGCGGCCGTGGCCCTGGTCTACAGCGACACCCACCAGGCGGCGCGTTCCTCGGAACAGCTGCTGCTGAACCTCTTCGGCATCATCGTCGCCGGGACGCTGACACTGCTCGCCCAGAAGTTCTTCTGGCGGCGGCGGGGCCAGCCGGCCTGAGAGGTGCCGGGGACCACTGCCCGCCGGCGGCGGTCCCCGGCACCTCTGCCCGGCCTCAGCCCAGCGCCGACTTCACCGCGTCGGCCAGCCGCCCGGCGACCGCCCGGGCCTGGTCGATGTCCGCGGCCTCGACCATCACCCGGACCAGCGGTTCGGTGCCGGAGGGGCGCAGCAGGACCCGCCCGGTCTCCCCCAGTTCCCGCTCCGCCTCGGCGACGGCGGCGGCGAGGTCCGCGGACGTGCCCACCCGCGACCTGTCCACGTCGGGCACGTTGATCAGCACCTGCGGGAGCCGCTCCATCACGGACGCCAGCTCCCGCAGCGTGCGGCCGCTCGCCGCGACCCGCGCCGCCAGCAGCAGGCCGGTCAGCGTGCCGTCGCCGGTGGTGGCGTGGTCGAGGATGATCACGTGCCCGGACTGCTCGCCGCCGATGGCGTACCCGTGCTCCTTCAGCTCCTCCAGCACGTACCGGTCGCCCACGGCCGTCTGCACGAGCCGGATGCCCGCCCGCTCCATGGCCAGCTTGAAGCCGAGGTTGGACATCACGGTGGCGACCACGGTGTCGGCGCGCAGCGCGGAGCGCTCCCGCATCGCCAGCGCGAGGACGGCGAGGATCTGGTCGCCGTCGACCTCCGCGCCGGTGTGGTCCACGGCCAGGCAGCGGTCGGCGTCACCGTCGTGCGCGACACCGAGGTCCGCGCCGTGCGCGACGACCGCGGCCTTCAGCTGGGTCAGGTCGGTCGAACCGCAGCCGTCGTTGATGTTGAGCCCGTCCGGCTCGGCACCGAGGGTGACGACCTCGGCGCCCGCCCGGGCGAACGCCTCCGGCGAGACCCCCGAGGCCGCGCCGTGCGCTTCGTCCAGGACGACCTTCAGTCCGTCGAGCCGGTTGGGCAGGACCGACAGCAGGTGGGCGATGTACTGCTCGGAGCCCTCCTCGTACGACCGCACACGGCCCACGCCGGCGCCCGTCGGCCGCTGCCAGGGCTCGCCGTGCCGGTGGGACTCGTAGACCGACTCGATGCGGTCCTCCAGCTCGTCGGCGAGTTTGTGGCCGCCGCGGGCGAAGAACTTGATGCCGTTGTCGGGCATGGCGTTGTGGCTGGCGGAGAGCATCACGCCGAGGTCGGCGCCGAGCGCGCCGGTGAGATGCGCCACCGCGGGGGTCGGGAGCACCCCGACACGCAGGACGTCCACGCCGGCGCTGGCCAGGCCGGCCACGACCGCCGCCTCCAGGAACTCCCCGGACGCCCGCGGGTCCCGGCCGACCACCGCCGTCGGCTTGTGGCCCTCGAAGGTGCCCGCCTCGGCCAGTACGTGCGCCGCGGCGACCGAGAGGGCGAGCGCCATCTCGGCCGTCAGATCCGCGTTGGCGACACCGCGCACGCCGTCCGTGCCGAAGAGTCGTCCCACTTGTCCTCCTGAGGAAACGTCATTGTCGGAAGCGGAGGGGTGCCGCGTCGGGTGGCAGACGCCTCGGCATCCGATCACACAAGCCTCTGAGCGTCTTGTGTCGTTATACGCCCTTGGCTGGGATAAACGAACGCCCCGACGGCACATATGGCGTGCCGCCGGGGCGTTCGGAGTACGCGGAGCCGAAGCCCGTACCACGTACGAGCAGGCAGCGAAGCTTAGCGCTTGCTGTACTGCGGAGCCTTACGGGCCTTCTTCAGACCGGCCTTCTTGCGCTCGACCGCACGGTCGTCACGCGTGAGGAAGCCGGCCTTCTTCAGCGGGCCGCGGTTGTTGTCGACGTCGGCCTCGTTCAGCGCACGGGCGACACCGAGACGGAGCGCACCGGCCTGACCGGACACACCGCCACCCGCGATGCGGGCGACGACGTCGTAACGACCCTCCAGCTCGAGCACCTTGAAGGGCTCGTTGACTTCCTGCTGGTGCACCTTGTTCGGGAAGTAGTCCTCGAGGGTGCGGCCGTTGATCTTCCACTTGCCGGTGCCCGGAACGATCCGGACGCGGGCGATGGCGTTCTTGCGGCGGCCCAGGCCGGCGGCCGGCTGGGGCTCGCCGAAGCGGGAGGCCAGGGACTCCGAGGTGTACTCACCCTCGACGGGGACCTCGGACTCGGTGGTGTAGCTGTCGATGTCAAGCTCTTCGAGCGGCTGCTCGGCAGTGGTCTCGGCCACGATTCTCCTCAGATTCTCTTCGGTCTTAGGGGGTGGCCGGACTTACTGCGCGACCTGGGTGATCTCGAACGGCACCGGCTGCTGGGCAGCGTGGGGGTGCTGGTCACCCTTGTAGACCTTCAGCTTCGAGAGCATCTGACGGCCCAGCGTGTTCTTGGGGAGCATGCCCTTGACGGCCTTCTCGATGGCCTTCTCGGGGTTCTTGTCGAGCAGCTCGTCGTAGCGGACGGAGCGCAGACCACCCGGGTAGCCGGAGTGGCGGTACGCCATCTTCTGGGTCCGCTTGTTGCCGGACAGGTGCACCTTGTCGGCGTTGATGATGATGACGAAGTCACCAGCGTCGACGTGCGGCGCGTAGATCGGCTTGTGCTTGCCCCGGAGGAGGGTCGCTGCGGTGGTGGCGAGACGGCCCAGGACTACGTCCTGAGCGTCGATGACGTGCCACTGGCGCGTCACATCGCCGGGCTTGGGGCTGTACGTACGCACGGTTCGTAGCCTTCGCTTCGAGTGAATGGTCCTAAACAAGGTCACCGAAACGATCACGACAGCCCTGACCGCACAGCGGTGACGCAAACCGCGTGCTGGTCGCTGGTCATCGGCCCGGTGGACCGGTGTAAGGGCCCGTCCCGTGAGAATGAGCAAGCCAATACACAACGAAGAAGTAGGTTACCGGTCAGCCCCCGGACGGGTCAAAACGAGTCCGCCCGACACCCCGCGCGAAACGCCCCGGAACCGGGCGGCGGACAAACGCGGCATGCCGCCCGACGCCCTCCGGCACCCCCCGCGCCCCGTCTAAGATGCGCCCCATGAGTTACGGGCAGGGGGGACCCCAGTCTCAGTGGGATCCCTGGAAACCGCATTCCCAGCAGCCATGGAACAGCGCAGCCGACGACGGGTCGCCGGACTGGGCCGCGCTCGCCGAGGCCTCGGAGACGCGGAACAAGCGCCGCAAGCTGCTGTTCACAGCCGGCGGCGCGCTCGCCACCGTCGCGATAGGCACCGCGGTCGCCATGGCCGTCGTCTCCGCGAACGGCGGGGACGGCAAGGCGGGCGCCGGCGGTCCGGCCGCCGGCTCCGCGCTGCCCGGCACCGGCACCGCGACGCCGTCGTTCGCGCCCACCAGCGCCCCGCCGCCACTGGACCCCAAGGAGTTCATCTCCAGCGCCAGGAAGGACACCGCCCCGCTCAGCCCCGACACGCTGTTCCCGGGCACGCGGCTGACCATCGGCGGCACGGTGTACAAGAAGGGCCTCACGGCCGACACCACGAGCTGTGCCACGGCCGCCGGCGCCACCCTGCCCAAGATCCTCACCGCCAACGGCTGCACCCGTCTGATGCGGGTGACCTACACCGACGGCGGCATCGGGGCCACCGTGGGCGTCGCCGTCTTCGACACCGCGGCCCAGGCCGCGAAGGCCCGCTCCCAGACCGACGACAGGAGCATCGTGCGCTCGCTGTTCGGCAAGGGGGTCAAGCCGTTCTGCGACGGTGCGTTCTGCCGCTCGACCCGCAACGCCTACGGCCGCTACGCCTACTTCACGATCTCCGGCTTCACCAGCGGCAAGGACGTCACCACCAAGGACGCCGCGGTCTTCCGCACCGGCAACGACCTGGCCCAGTTCACCGTCAACCAGATCAACCGCCGCGGACAGGTCCAGGCGTCGGCCGCCGCCGCACGCTAGCGGCGCGGCGGCAGCAGCCGGCGGGCGGCCGGCTCCGCTTCAGGCGCAGCCGCAGCGGGACCACCGCCGACTCCAGCCGGGTGCGCAGGGTCACCTTCGGGACACCCTTCGTCCGCCCGGTGAAGCGCATCGGGTCTCGACGGCCCGGTGTCCGGCCCGTACGGCCTTGTGCTTCAGCTCCACCTGGAAGCTGTAGCCCCGCGCAGTCCAGGGACGCCAGGTCCACGTCCCTGAGGGGCGAACCCGGCCGTGACGCCCTGGATCTCGGCGCCGAGGACGGCGCGCCCGTACCGGTCGGCGAAGCGCGACAGCAGCACCCGGTGCGCGCCCCACTGCCCGTCCGGCGAGCCGCCCCCGACGTAGCGGCTGCCGCCGACGAGACCGGCGCCCGAGCCGACGCGGCCGCGGCCTCCTCCGACGCGGCGGACATGCCGGCCGTGCGGGGCCGCCCCGGCCCGTCCTTCTCCGTGCGGTGCAGCACACTCATCCGGCGCCGGCCGCCGCTGCCGTACTTCTCCGCCAGTTCCTCGGCGATCCGCCCGGTGCCGTCCGGGAGTCGTCGACGATCTGAGGGCTCACGAGGAGACGCCGGTCACCTTGGTGATGCCGACCTACAACGAGGCGGCGAACCTGCCGCGCATGGTCGAGGCCGTGCTGGGCTTCCGCTGGACGGGCTGTACCTGAAGGGCGATCTCCGTGCCGTGCGTGCGGGCCAGCCGCCCCGCCGGCACGGCCGACTTGCCCCCGAGGAGCGCGTCCGGTGCCGCGAGGGCGGCGAACGCGGCACCGGCGTGGCGCAGGTCGGCGGCGCAGGAATCCGCGCGCTGCGGGGTGCCGACGCACACGAAGTGCACCTCGCCGAAGGCCCCGGCCTCCGGGTAGGAGGTGGTGAACCGCACGGGTGGCACCGAGGTAGCCGGTGCCTATGGCGGTGAGCCGTACGGGGACGGCCTCTCTCGTTCCGTGGGCGCCGGGACGCTCAGGAGGTCCTCGTCCAGACGCGGTAGTGGCCCGTGCCGCTGGAGTTGCGGAAGGGCAGGTCCGCGAGGAGTCGGTAGTGCGGGTTGCCCCGGACCGCCCCAGCGACGACGGCGTCCACCCGCGGGTTGGTCAGGCCGTCCAGCACGATGAGATCGAACTCGCCGTCGCGCAGCGCCGAGCGGTAGGCCGCGTCACCGGAGTGGTAGGTGCCCTTGCGGTCCGTGTACTCCATCGCGAAGACGCCCTGCCACTGCCGCTGGCTGGTCCTGTCACGCAGGTAGTAGACGGGCACCTCGGGTGTCGAGGCGAGGTAGTGGCCCTTGCGGTCCACGTGGGGGCCGACGACCTTGATCATCTTCGAGGAGTCGGGCCAGACGCCGTAGCGCCAGTCCGCCTGGGATATGCCGAGGCAGAGCGTCGCCGTCCACAGCATGATGCCGAGCTGGGGGTAGCGGAAGTGGGCGCCGATCAGCCGGGTCACGCCCACCCCGGCCATCGGGGCGGCGAACAGCAGACCGAAACCGACGTGCTTGAACAGCGAGACGACGGTCCCCAGGTGCATCTGGTAGGCGGGCGCGAGCAGCGCTGTGCCGCAGAGCACCAGTCCGAGCAGGGCCCGCCGGCGCCGGCCGGGGTTGCCGAGCCGCTGGGCGAGCGGCGACTCGTTCATGCGGCTGCGCCGCACGTAGGACAGCGCGCCGCCGACGGCGGTGAGGAACATCAGCCCGCCCCACTGCGCCGACCGCTGGAGCAGGAAGACGGCGCTGTCGGTGCCGTGGGAGCGGTCGGTCGTGGTCTGCCGCACACCGGCGAGCAGGTCGGTGGTGTACAGGCCGGCCGCGAGCAGCCCGGCGATGCCGAGGGCGAGCAGCAGCATCCGCAGGAACGCCCTGCCGCCCTTGTGCGGCCGGCCGGTGAGCAGCGCGAGGACGACGATGGTCGGCAGGTACAGGCCGGAGGCGTACTTCACCCCGACGGCGAGGACGGCGACCGGTGCGGCGAGCAGCACGGCGGCGACGGGCGCCCGGTCGGTGCGTACGACGATCCAGGTGGCCAGGGCCAGCAGGAACACGGCGGGGGCGTCGTAGGTGGCGAAGTAGCCCATGACGACGGTCGACTGCACGACCGCGAAGAGTGACGCGCCGGCCAGCGCGGCCCGCTCGTTGAACAGCCGCCGGGTGAACGAGTACAGCAGGGCGGTGGTGCCCAGCATGAAGGCCAGGCTGAGCAGGCGCGCCCCGGTCAGCCCGAAACGGCCGTCCACGGCGGCGGCGAGCACCGGGTACAGCTGCGGCGAGCCGGAGAAGTAGGCGGCGTAGTCGACGGGCAGGGGGGTGCCGTGCAGCAGGTGCGCCAGCTCCGCGTGCCCGGCCGCCAGGTACAGGGCCTCGTCCTGGAACGCCGTGTTGGCCAGGCGCAGCGAGAGCACCGCCTGGACGACGAGGACGCACAGCAGTACGGCCCGGCTGACCCAGGCGCGCCGCCGGCCGGTGGCCATGTCCCAGCCGACCTCGGGGGTCCGCGGGACGTGGTACTCCGGTTCGGCCGCCTCGGCGGGCTCGGCGGTCTCCGCCGGTTCCGCCACCGTGCGCAGGGCGTACGTCGGCTGGTCGTCCTGCTGCTGGTACGGGTAGGTGCGCGGGTCGTAGTCGTACCCGGCGCCGATGTCGTGGGCCTGGGGCTGGCGCGGGATGTACCCGTCGGAGTTGAACCAGCCGGCCTGGCCGTCGTCCTCGGCGTACGGGTCGTACGGCTGGGGCGTGTAGTACTCGGGCGAAGAGGTCATGACGGCTTCCGTACGTCGAAGCCGAAACGGTCGTCGGCGGCCAGGCGCTTGAATTCCTTCAGCGCCAGCGGGCTCGCCTCCAGCCGCCAGTCGGCGCGCTTGCGGTGGTTGAACCAGACGAAGCCGAGCATGCCGTCGTCCGCCTCGACGCCCGTGAACAGGTTGCGGATGTCGGCGCGGCGCCGCTCGCCGGGCATGGCGGCGGTCTCCAGCAGGAGCATGGGCTTCTTGGTGAAGGTGCGGATCCGGTCCCGGGTCCGGCCGAAGACGCTGTCGAAGCCGTTGTCCGCCGTGCCGGTGAAGTAGCCGATCAGGCCCACCCAGTCGACGTAGGCGTCGCCCGGGTAGTACGGCTGGAGCTTCACGTCCGGGACCGGGTTGATGATGTTGGGCGACCAGGACCAGATGACGTTGGTGGCGCCGGTGCCGACGAAGAGCCGGTGGATGTGGCGCCAGGCGGCCACGTACCGGTCGGGGGTCACGTGGTCCGTGCCCCACTTCTCCCAGTGGCCGTTGAACTCGTCGGCGAAGTCGATCACCACGGGCAGGTTCAGTTTGCGGACCGCGGCCGCGTACTCCTTGATGTACGCGTCGGATCTGCCCGCCGCGATGTCGGCGACCGGGGTGTCGAACGGCTCCCAGGACATCAGTGTCAGCGCGCCCTCGGCCCAGGCGTTGCGCACGCCGGTGGCGTCGAAGCCGTCGCCCCAGCCGGCGTAGTACTCGACGAGGTTGGGCTGCTTGCCGGTCATCCGCGTGTACGCGTCGACGTTCTTCATGACGTTCGGGGCGCCGGGCACGGCCACCCCGAAGTACTTCTTCGCCGGCGCCAGCAGCGGTGTGACGTCGTAGGGGATGTCCCCGGCGGCGCTCGCCGCGGGGCGCGGTGCGGCCGGGCCGCCGCCGGACGCCGGTGTGTCACCGGAGTCGTCGCCGAGCAGCGAGCAGCCGCCGAGGGCGAGGGCGCCGGCCAGACAGCCGGCCAGGGTGACGCGCACGGAGCGGAATCGTTCCTTCAGGCGCATCAGGCGTCCGCCGCCGAGCGGGGCTGGACCAGGACCCGGCCGACGACCAGCGCGTAGAACAGCCCGGAGGACAGGACCAGGGCGAAGTCGGGGGCGTTCATGGTGAACGTCCGGTACACCGCCGCCAGGACCCAGACCACCGCGGTGCCACCGCTCCACGCCCACATGCCGATCCAGAAGCGCCGCGTCTTGTTCTTCTTCGCGCCGGAGGAGCCGGTCGGCTGCCAGCCCATGCGGTTCTTGCGCAGGATGTCCCAGATGGCGAAGACGTGCGCCCAGCCGTACATCATGCGGGCCGCCCAGGCCTCCAGGCGGTAGGGCGCCCGGTGCCACACCGGGAAGATGATCGTGGTGTAGACGATGCTCGGCACCACCAGGAGCAGGTGCTCGACCTTGAGCTTGTCCGGCATCACCAGCAGCAGCACGATCGGGATGACCGGTGCCGCGAAGGTGAACAGCGCGGTGTGGATGTAGTAGAAGAACCCGGACATGTAGCACAGGCGGCTGGACAGCCGGATCTTGCGCTGCCAGAACTTCGCGCTGCCGAGCAGGCTCATCGAGCCCGAGCACCAGCGGTACTGCTGGTTGAAGAAGGCGCCCGCCGTGTCCGGGCAGACGCCGGTGGACACCGCGACCGGCACGTACCGCAGGTCCCAGCCGAGCCCCCGCAGGTCGAAGCCGGTGTGCACGTCCTCGGAGTGCTCGATCAGCGTCGTACCGCCGTTGGTCTCCAGGGCCGCCCGCCGGTAGATCGCGCAGGACCCTACGCAGATGGCGCCGTCACTGCCCTGCCGCGAGACCTGCACGGAGCGGTAGAACAGCTCCTGCACCGCGCCCGCCCCGCGCTCGATCCAGTTCTGCGAGTCGAGCACACGGAAGTACTGCGGCGACTGGACGATACCGATCCGCGGATCGTCGTCCATGTACGGCAGCAGCTCCTCCAGCAGGTCGGCCCGCGGGGTGAAGTCGGCGTCCAGGATGAGGAGGAACTCGCCGTCGGACCGGCCGAAGCCGAAGTGCAGGTTGCCGGCCTTCTTGAACCAGCCGCGGTTCTCCCGGGTGCCGTAGCGGAAACCGAAGTCCCGCGCCATCGCGGCCAGTTGCGGGTCCGCGCCGTCGTCGAGCACGAACGGCACGCACACCCCGGGATAGCGGTCGGCCATCGCCCGCACATGGCGCCAGGTGTTGTGCAGCACCTCGATGGGCTCCCCGCACACCGGCAGGAACACGTCGACGGTGGGATACACCTCGGGCCGCCAGTCGTGCACCAGCCGCCGGTGGCGGGCGATGTCGAAGTCCCGGGTGAAGCCGTTCACCCGCAACGACACCAGGTAGTAGAAGACCGTGAACACCAGCAGCGGTGTGTAGATCCACAGCACCGGCGTGGACGACGCCAGCTTGAACTGGCTCACCACCAGACAGCAGAAGCTGACGAGCGAACTGATCGTCAGGATCCACAGATTCCGGCGGGCGTAGGAGTACTTCTCCTTCTCCGTCGGCGGCAGTGGCAGCAGCCCCAGCGTGGCGCTCCCGCCGCGCCCGGCCCGTCGCCGCCCACTGCTCTGGCGCGCCGCGCGACGCCCCCCGGCCCGCACGGGACCCACTGAAGTCATTCCGTTGTCCAACCCCGGGCCATGACGACCCGTCGACCCCCCAGCCAACCCCGGCCGGCCCCATCGATCTCCTGGCCGGGAGGCGAAACTCTATCCGAGAGGTATGAACCGCGTAAGGGTCAGTAAGGCACCTACGCCCGGAAAAAGCAGACATGGCGCATATGTCCTGCGGAATGGAACGTAACTAACAGGTTTCACAACCCGGGGCCCCGGGAAGCGACCGCTTGTTCCGGGCCTCCTTGTTCCGGGCCGCCAGCAGCTCGTCGGCGGGGTAGCCGACCTCCTCCAGGGTCAGCCCGTGCGGCCGTACGACATGCACGGCGGAGTCCCGCACACCGGCGGCCAGCACCTTCCCCGGCCACTCCGGGCCCCGGTGCCCGTCGCCCACGAACAGCAGCGCCCCGATCAGCGAACGCACCATGTTGTGGCAGAACGCGTCCGCGCGGACGGTGGCGGTGATGATCCCGTCACCGCCCCGCACCAGGCTCAGCTCCTGGAGCGTCCGGATGGTCGTGGCCCCCTCCCGCCGCTTGCAGTACGCGGCGAAGTCGTGCTCCCCCAGCAGCGCCCGGGCCGCCTCGTTCATGGCGTCCACGTCGAGCGGCCAGTCGTGCCACAGCACGTGGTGGCGCAGCAGCGGATCGACCCCGCCCGGATGGTCGGTGACCCGGTACGCGTAGCGCCGCCAGACCGCCGAGAACCGGGCGTCGAACCCGGCCGGGGCCTCGGCCAGCCGCCACACCCGGACGTCCTTCGGCAGCCGCCCGGCGAGCCGCTTGAGCAGCTTCTCCCCGTGCTCCGCCCACAGCCCGGCCGGCAGGTCGACGTGCGCCACCTGCCCGCGCGCGTGCACGCCCGCGTCGGTCCGCCCGGCCACGGTCAGGTCGTACGTCTCCTTCGACCGCGTCACCGTCCGCAGGGCGTCCTCGATCTCGCCCTGCACGGTCCGCCTGCCGCCGGCCTGCTTGGCCCAGCCGTGGAAGGCGCTGCCGTCGTAGGACAGCTCGAGGCGGATGCGTACGAGTCCGGGCTGTACTTCGTCACTCACGTAGGGATCCTCTCAGGGCGGGACCGGGGGGAACGCGAGAGCGGGCCCGCCCCTAAGGGCGGACCCGCTCACAGCGTCAGGCAGAGCCTCAGGCGTCCTTGGACTCCTCGGCCGGAGCCTCGGTCTCCTCGACCTTGGTCTCCTCGGCCTTGGCCTCGTCGGACTCCTTGACCGCGCGCTTGGTGGCGGCCTCGGCCTCACCCACGGCGTTCTGCTGCACCGTCAGCGCCTCGACCAGCTCGATGACGGCCATGGGCGCGTTGTCGCCACGGCGGTTACCGATCTTGGTGATGCGGGTGTAGCCACCGGGACGGTTCTCGTACCGCGGGCCGATCTCGGTGAAGAGCGTGTGCACGATGCTCTTGTCCGTGATGACCTGGAGCACCTGGCGGCGGTTGTGAAGGTCGCCCTTCTTCGCCTTGGTGACCAGACGCTCGGCGTACGGACGCAGCTTGCGCGCCTTCGCCTCGGTGGTGGTGATGCGGCCGTGCTCGAACAGCGCCTTCGCGAGGTTCGCGAGGAGCAGCTTCTCGTGCGAGGCGCTGCCGCCCAGACGGGCACCCTTGGTGGGCTTCGGCATGGTGTCTCTCCTAGGTGTCTGCCCCGGCCGTGTCAGGTACCGGAGTCAGTGTCCGAGCGGGCGATCACCCGTCGGAGATCCGGGCGCCTTCTTCAAGGCGCCCGGAGGGTCCGCGCCCCGTCAGGGGCGCGGGAACCGCACGACCCGCCGCAGCGGGCCGGCAGCCGCAGGACCGGCCTCCTCGCGGAGTGCTCAGTACTGCTCGGTCTCCACGAACCCGGCGTCCGCGTCGTCGTCGGCGCCGAAGGCGTCGGCGGCGGCGGTCGGGTCGAATCCGGGCGGGCTGTCCTTCAGGGCCAGGCCCATGCCGGCCAGCTTCGCCTTGACCTCGTCGATGGACTTCGCACCGAAGTTGCGGATGTCCAGCAGGTCGGCCTCGGAGCGCGCGACCAGCTCACCCACGGAGTGGATGCCCTCACGCTTGAGGCAGTTGTAGGAGCGGACCGTCAGCTCCAGCTCCTCGATCGGCAGCGCGAGGTCGGCGGCCAGGGCGGCGTCCGTCGGGGACGGACCCATGTCGATGCCCTCGGCGTCGATGTTCAGCTCGCGGGCGAGACCGAACAGCTCGACCAGCGTCTTGCCCGCGGAGGCCATGGCGTCACGCGGACGCATCGCCTGCTTGGTCTCGACGTCGACGATCAGCTTGTCGAAGTCGGTGCGCTGCTCGACACGCGTGGCCTCGACCTTGTACGTGACCTTCAGCACCGGCGAGTAGATGGAGTCGACCGGGATACGGCCGATCTCCTGGCCCACCTGCTTGTTCTGCACGGCGGAGACGTAGCCGCGACCGCGCTCGACGGTCAGCTCCATCTCCAGCTTGCCCTTGCCGTTGAGCGTGGCGAGGACGAGGTCGGGGTTGTGCACCTCGACACCGGCCGGGGGCGCGATGTCGGCGGCGGTGACCAGACCCGGGCCCTGCTTGCGCAGGTACATCACGACCGGCTCGTCGTGCTCCGAGGAGACGACCAGCTGCTTGATGTTGAGGATCAGGTCGGTGACGTCCTCCTTGACGCCCGGCACGGTGGTGAACTCGTGCAGCACGCCGTCGATCCGGATCGAGGTGACGGCGGCACCCGGGATCGAGGACAGGAGGGTACGGCGCAGGGAGTTGCCGAGGGTGTAACCGAAGCCCGGCTCCAGCGGCTCGATCACGAACCGGGAGCGGAACTCGTCGACGACCTCTTCGGTCAACGAGGGACGCTGAGCGATCAGCATGAGTGGATCAGATCCTTCATTCGTGGACGCCCGCTATTTGACGTCCGACAAAACCGTGGGTTCGCACCGCACGGGTATGGCAAGGGTACGGGCGATACGGCCCTTTCACGGAGCCGTACCGCCCGAAAACCTCAGACCGGCACGCGGCCGACGCGTCAGACGCGACGACGCTTCGGCGGGCGGCAGCCGTTGTGCGGGGTCGGGGTGACGTCCTGGATGGAGCCGACCTCGAGACCCGTGGCCTGAAGGGAACGGATCGCGGTCTCACGACCGGCACCCGGGCCCTTGACGAACACGTCGACGCGGCGCATGCCGTGCTCCTGCGCGCGGCGGGCAGCCGACTCGGCGGCCATCTGCGCGGCGAACGGCGTGGACTTCCGGGAGCCCTTGAAGCCGACGTGGCCGGCGGAGGCCCAGGAGATCACGTTGCCGGACGGGTCCGTGATGGAGACGATCGTGTTGTTGAACGTGCTCTTGATGTAGGCGTGGCCATGAGCGACGTTCTTCTTTTCCTTGCGGCGCACCTTCTTGACGGCGCCCTGACGTCCCTTGGGGGGCATCTACTTACTCCTAGGGAGGTGGTCGGTCCTACAGCGAAGACCGTGGACAGATGTCCGCTGCGGACTACTTCTTGCCCGGCTTCTTCTTGCCGGCGATGGCGCGACGCGGACCCTTGCGGGTACGAGCGTTGGTGCTGGTGCGCTGACCGCGGACGGGCAGACCGCGACGGTGACGGAGACCCTGGTAGGTACCGATCTCGACCTTGCGGCGGATGTCGGCCTGGATCTCGCGACGGAGGTCACCCTCGGTCTTGATGTTGTTGTCGACGTACTCGCGGATCGCGACCAGCTGCTCTTCGGACAGGTCACGGACGCGGGCGTTCGGGTCGACGCCGGTCGCAGCCAGCGTCTCCTTCGAGAGGGTCCGGCCGATGCCGAACACGTAGGTGAGCGCGATCTCCACGCGCTTGTCGCGCGGGATGTCGACACCGGAAACGCGTGCCATTCAATGGCTCCTGGTGATTCTTCGGAGGTCTTCCACAGGACCGGCTCCCGGCCGCCGTACCAGGTACGAACCGGGTCCCCGGCCTCCGACCGGGGGTGTCAAGCCGCTCGCGACGACTTGGGCCCTGCGTATGAACATATTCAGCTCGCGTCGCGCGAATCTCTGCGATAGCGGTGCAGAGGGTGGTGTTCCTGCGTCAGCCCTGGCGCTGCTTGTGGCGCGGGTTCTCGCAGATGACCATGACCCGGCCGTGACGGCGGATCACCCTGCACTTGTCGCAGATCTTCTTGACGCTCGGCTTGACCTTCATGGGGTGAGGTTCTCCGGGTCAGTGCCATCGCTCCGGGCGGGCCCGGGGCTCGGGCAAGATCTACTTGTACCGGTAGACGATCCGGCCGCGCGTGAGGTCGTACGGAGAAAGCTCCACCACGACCCGGTCATCAGGGAGGATGCGGATGTAGTGCATACGCATCTTGCCGCTGATGTGCGCCAGGACCTGGTGGCCGTTCTGGAGCTCAACCTTGAACATGGCGTTCGGAAGAGACTCGACGACAGTGCCCTCGATCTCGATGGCACCTTGCTTCTTGGCCACGCTTCGCCCTTCGAATCGACTACCTTGATCGACCCTCGGGCGTACCCTGGGATTCCCTTGCGGGAGCATGCGGACATGCGGGTGCACGAGAGCCGACGAGTCAGTCTACGTCGGCACACCCGGAAAGGCGAATCGAGGAAGTCTGCCCCATGCGGGTGATCCTTATGCCAGAGGGTCCGGAGCGGCCGTGATGCCGTACTCCGCCAGCTTCGCCCGGCCGCCGTCCGGCGCCGTCAGGACCAGCGGCCCCTGCTCGGTGAGGGCGACCGAGTGCTCCCAGTGGGAGGACCAGGTGCCGTCCGTGGTGATGACGGTCCAGTCGTCCTCGAGGACCTCGGTGCGCGGGGTGCCGAGGGAGACCATCGGCTCGATCGCCAGGCAGAAACCGGGCACCAGCTTCGGGCCCTTGCCGCGCCGGCGGTCGACGTAGTTCAGCAGGTGCGGGTCCATGTGCATCTCGGTGCCGATGCCGTGGCCGCCGTAGTCCTCGATGATCCCGTACCGGCCGCCGCCGGGCTTGGGCTGGCGGCGGATGTACGTCTCGATCGCCCGGGAGACGTCGACCAGGCGGCCGCCCGGCTTCATGGCCGCGATGCCGGCCCACATCGACTCCTCCGTCACCCGCGACAGCTCGATCAGCTCCGGCGCGTGGCCGGAGCCGACGAACGCCGTGTAGGCCGCGTCGCCGTGCCAGCCGTCGACGATCGCCCCGCAGTCGACGGAGATGATGTCGCCGTCCTTCAGGACGACGCCCTCGGAGGGGATGCCGTGCACGACGACTTCGTTGACGGAGGTGCAGATGGTGGCCGGGAAGCCGCCGTAGCCGAGGAAGTTCGACCGGGCGCCGTGCTCGGCGAGGACCTTGCGGGCCACCTCGTCCAGGTCCTTGGTGCTGGCACCCGGCACGGCGGCCTCGCGCGTGGCCGCGTGGATGGCGGCGACGACCAGGCCCGCCGCCCGCATCCTGGCGATCTGCTCGGGGGTCTTGATCTGCACCATGGGGGGCCTGCGCTCTCCGTCACTCACGTCGACTGGGTTACCTGTACAACAGTACGGCCGCGGCGCCCCGGGGGTCTTCCCGGACATCATCCGGGAGGAGGAGGGCACCGCGGCCGGAACGGGCCGGGATCTACTGCTCGGCCTTCTCGCGCTTGAGGGCCTCCAGCGCCCGCCGCGTGATCTCGTCCACCGGGCCCAGGGAGGAGATCGTGACGACCAGGCCCTGCGCCTTGTAGTAGTCGATGATCGGCTCGGTCTGCGTGTGGTAGACCTCGAGCCGCTTGCGGACCGTGTCCTCGGAGTCGTCGTCGCGCTGGTACAGCTCACCGCCGCAGACGTCGCACACGCCCTCCTGCTTCGCCGGGCTGTACGTCACGTGGAAGACGTGCGAGGAGTCGTTGCGGCAGATGCGCCGGCCGGCGATCCGCTTGACGACCTCCTCCTCGGGGACCTCCAGGTCCAGGACCGCGTCCAGCGTGATGTCCTCGTTCTCCAGCAGCTGGTCCAGCGCCTGGGCCTGGGAGACATTGCGCGGGAAGCCGTCCAGCAGGAAACCGCCCTCGGCGTCCGGCTGCTCCATGCGGTCCTTGGCCATCGCGATGGTGACCTCGTCGGGTACGAGGTTGCCGGCGTCCATGTAGGACTTCGCGAGCTTGCCCAGCTCGGTCTGCTGGCTGATGTTGGCCCGGAACAGGTCACCCGTGGAGATGTGCGGGATGGCCAGCTTCTCTGCGAGCCGGACGGCTTGCGTTCCCTTACCGGCACCCGGCGGCCCGACGAGGACGATACGCATCAGCGGAGGAACCCTTCGTAATTGCGCTGCTGGAGCTGGCTCTCGATCTGCTTCACCGTCTCGAGGCCGACACCCACGATGATGAGGATGCTGGTGCCGCCGAAGGGGAAGTTCTGGCTTGCCCCAAAGCCCACCAACGCCATTGTCGGTACGAGAGCGATCAGGCCCAGATACAGCGAACCCGGCCAGGTGATCCGGTTGAGCACGTAACTGAGGTACTCAGCGGTCGGTCGGCCAGCCCGGATGCCCGGGATGAAGCCACCATACTTCTTCATGTTGTCGGCGACTTCCTCGGGGTTGAAGGAGATCGCCACATAGAAGAACGCGAAGAAAACGATCAGCAGGAAGTACGTGGTGATGTAGATCGGGTGGTCGCCCTTGGTCAGGTTCTGCTCGACCCAGGTCTTCCAGCCCGACTTGTCGTTGCCCGCGAACTGGGCCACGAGCGCCGGGATGTAGAGCAGCGACGAGGCGAAGATGACGGGGATCACACCCGCCTGGTTCACCTTCAGCGGGATGTAGGTGGACGTACCGCCGTAGGACCGGCGGCCGATCATCCGCTTCGCGTACTGCACCGGGACGCGGCGCTGGGCCTGCTCGACGAAGACGACGAGCGCGACCATGACCAGGCCCACGGCGATGACCGTGCCGAACTCGATCCAGCCGCCGGCCAGCGTGCCCTGCTTCTTGATGGCCCACAGCGCGGACGGGAACGTCGCGGCGATCGAGATGAACATCAGGATCGACATGCCGTTGCCGATGCCGCGGTCGGTGACCAGTTCACCGAGCCACATCACGACGGCCGTACCCGCGGTCATGCAGATGACCATGGTGATCGTCGTGAAGATGGCCTGGTCGGGAACGATGCTCGACGCGACCGAGCAGCCGTTGAAGAGCGCGCCGCTGCGGGCGGTGGCGACCAGACCCGTGCCCTGGAGGATGGCGAGCGCCACCGTCAGATAGCGGGTGTACTGCGTGATCTTCGCCGTGCCGGCCTGGCCCTCCTTCTTCAGGGCCTCCAGACGCGGGATGACCACGGTCAGCAGCTGAAGGATGATGCTGGCGGTGATGTACGGCATGATGCCGAGCGCGAAGACCGTGATCTGGAGCAGCGCGCCACCGCTGAACATGTTCACGAGGCCGAAGAGGCCCTGGTTGCCCGACGCCTCGTTCACACACTTCTGGACGGCCTGGTAGTTGACGCCGGGGATCGGGATGTGGGTACCGACCCGGTAGACCACGATGATGCCCAGCGTGAAGAGCAGCTTCTTGCGCAGGTCGGGCGTCCTGAACGCCCGGGCGAACGCGGTGAGCACGGTGCCTCCTGCGACCCCCGCGCAACTGCGTCAAGGGTGACGGTCTGAGGTTCGACGAATACGAAAAAGAACAGTGCAGGCCACCATACCGGCGACACTGCCTCCCTAGGAACGACCAACCGGGGATACCTCATTGTGAGGTATCCCCGGTCGGGTTCGTTTACGTCATCGAGGCGTCGCCTGAGCGACTCAGACGAGCTCGGTGACCGTGCCGCCGGCGGCGGTGATCTTCTCCTTGGCGGACCCGGAGACGGCGTCGACCGTCACCTGGAGCGCCACGGAGATCTCGCCCTGGCCGAGGACCTTGACGAGGCTGTTCTTGCGAACGGCACCCTTCGCGATCAGCGACTCGACGGTGACCTCACCACCCTCGGGGTAGAGAGCGGCCAGCTTGTCGAGGTTCACGACCTGGTACTCGGTCTTGAACGGGTTCCTGAAGCCCTTGAGCTTCGGGAGACGCATGTGGAGGGGCATCTGGCCACCCTCGAAGCGCTCCGGAACCTGGTAGCGGGCCTTCGTGCCCTTGGTACCACGACCGGCCGTCTTACCCTTCGACGCCTCACCACGACCCACACGGGTCTTGGCGGTCTTGGCGCCCGGGGCGGGACGGAGGTTGTGGATCTTGAGCGGGTTGTTCTCCGCCATGATCAGTCGACCTCCTCGACCGTCACGAGGTGGCGGACGGTGTGCACCATGCCGCGGAACTCGGGGCGGTCCTCCTTGACGACCACGGTGTTGATCCCCTTGAGACCAAGCGACCGCAGAGTGTCACGGTGGTTCTGCTTGCTGCCGATGTAGGACTTGACCTGCGTGATCTTGAGCTGAGCCATTACGCAGCACCAGCCCCGGCACGCGCGCGCAGCAGAGCCGCGGGAGCGACGTCCTCGAGCGGCAGACCACGGCGAGCCGCGATCTCCTCGGGACGCTGCAGGCCCTTCAGGGCCGCCACGGTCGCGTGCACGATGTTGATCGCGTTCGACGAGCCGAGCGACTTCGACAGGATGTCGTGCACGCCGGCGCACTCGAGCACGGCTCGCACCGGGCCACCGGCGATGACGCCGGTACCGGGGGAAGCCGGCTTGAGCAGGACGACGCCCGCAGCCTTCTCACCCGTGATCGGGTGCGGGATGGTGCCCTGGATGCGGGGGACCTTGAAGAAGTGCTTCTTGGCCTCCTCAACACCCTTGGCGATGGCGGCCGGCACCTCCTTGGCCTTGCCGTATCCGACACCCACGGTGCCGTCACCGTCGCCCACCACGACCAGCGCGGTGAAGCTGAAGCGACGACCACCCTTCACAACCTTGGCGACGCGGTTGATCGCGACGACGCGCTCAACGTACGCGGTCTTCTCGGCGGCAGCTGCGCCGCCGTCACGGCCCTTCCGGTCCCGCCGCTCGCCGCCACCGGCACCGCCACCGCGGCGCTGGGGTCCAGCCATTGGAATTACCTCTCTCTGTTTCCGCTAGCTACGGAACCGGCTCAGAACTTCAGGCCGGCTTCGCGGGCGGCGTCCGCCAGAGCGGCGATGCGCCCGGCGTACTGGTTGCCACCACGGTCGAATACGACAGCCTCGACACCGGCGGCCTTGGCACGCTCGGCGACCAGGGCGCCGACCTGCTTGGCCTGCGCGGACTTGTCGCCCTCGCCACCGCGGATCGTGGTGTCCAGGGTCGACGCCGACGCCAGGGTGTGACCCTTGATGTCGTCGATGACCTGGGCCACGATGTGGCGGTTCGAGCGCGTCACGACGAGGCGCGGACGCTCAGCCGTACCCGAGATGTGCTTGCGGATCCGGATGTGGCGACGCTTGATCGCGGCGCGCTTGTAAGCGTCGCCCTTGAGGATCTTCTGTCCGTATGCCATGGCTTACTTACCCGCCTTTCCGACCTTGCGGCGGATGACTTCGCCCTCGTACTTGACGCCCTTGGCCTTGTACGGGTCGGGCTTGCGCAGCTTGCGGATGTTGGCCGCAACCTCGCCGACCTTCTGCTTGTCGATGCCCTCGACCGAGAAACGCGTGGGCGCCTCGACCTTGAAGGTGATGCCCTCCGGGGCCTCGACCACGATCGGGTGGCTGTAGCCGAGCGCGAACTCGAGGTTCGCACCCTTGGCGGTCACGCGGTAACCGACACCACTGATCTCGAGCTTCTTCACGTAACCCGTGGTCACGCCGGTGATCATGTTCGCCACCAGCGTGCGGGACAGGCCGTGGAGGGCCTTGTTCTGACGCTCGTCGTTCGGGCGGGTGACGTTCAGAACGCCGTCCTCACCCTTGACGATCTCGATCGGTGCCACGACGGTGTGGGTCAGCTCGCCCTTGGGGCCCTTGACCTTGACCGTACGGCCGTCGATGGTGACGTCCACGCCGGCGGGAACCGCGATGGGGAGCTTGCCGATGCGCGACATAGCTGTTTCCTCCGTTCCCTTCCGCTACCAGACGTAGGCGAGGACTTCCCCACCCACGCCCTTCTTGCCGGCCTGCTTGTCGGTGAGGAGACCGTGCGACGTGGAGATGATCGCCACGCCGAGGCCGCCCAGCACCTTCGGCAGGTTGGTGGACTTCGCGTACACCCGGAGACCGGGCTTGGAGATGCGCTTGATCCCCGCGATGGAGCGCTCACGGTTGGGGCCGAACTTCAGCTCCAGGACGAGGTTCTTGCCGACTTCGGCGTCCTCGACCTTCCAGCCCGTGATGAAGCCCTCCTGCTGGAGGATCTCCGCGATGTGAGACTTGATCTTCGATGCCGGCATCGTCACGGAGTCGTGGTATGCCGAGTTCGCGTTCCGCAGACGCGTAAGCATGTCTGCGATCGGATCAGTCATGGTCATGAATTGGCCTTCGGCCTCTCTCGCCGGGGTTTCCTGGTGCGCCATCCCTCTCCCCGATCCGAGACGGGACGGGTGCGGCGCGGTGGACCTACGGCGTAGTAAGTCGTACGGGCGGCAGACGCCCAACCCCGCTAGCCTACGGCATGCGGAGACGGGCCTCTGCCGACCCAGATGCTTACCGAGAGTCTCCGGAATCCCTGAAGGGGATTACCAGGAGCTCTTGGTCACGCCCGGCAGCTCGCCACGGTGAGCCATCTCACGAAGGCACACGCGGCACAGGCCGAACTTGCGGTACACGGAGTGCGGGCGGCCGCAGCGCTGGCAGCGGGTGTAGCCACGCACACCGAACTTGGGCTTGCGAGCAGCCTTGGCAATCAGAGCCTTCTTCGCCATCTCGCTCACGCCTCCTTGAACGGGAAGCCGAGGTGACGAAGGAGCGCGCGGCCCTCAGCGTCGTTGGTCGCCGTGGTGACCACGGTGATGTCCATGCCCCGGGTACGGTCGATCTTGTCCTGGTCGATCTCGTGGAACATGACCTGCTCCGTGAGACCGAACGTGTAGTTGCCGCGGCCGTCGAACTGCTTGGGGGACAGACCACGGAAGTCGCGGATGCGCGGCAGCGCGAGCGACAGGGTGCGGTCCAGGAACTCCCACATGCGGTCGCCACGGAGCGTGACGTGGGCACCGATCGGCTGACCCTCACGCAGCTTGAACTGCGCGATGGACTTGCGGGCCTTGGTGACGGCTGGCTTCTGACCGGTGATCGTGGTGAGGTCGCGGATGGCGCCCTCGATCAGCTTGGAGTCGCGGGCGGCGTCGCCCACACCCATGTTGACCACGATCTTGACGAGACCGGGGATCTGCATGACGTTCTCGTACTTGAACTCGTCACGCAGCTTGCCCGCGATCTCCTCGCGGTACTTCTGCTTCAGACGCGGAGTCGTGGTGGTAGCCATCAGATGTCCTCACCCGTCCGCTTGGCAACGCGGATCTTGTTGCCCTCGTCGTCGAAGCGGTAACCGACGCGCGTGACGACCTTGTTGCCGTCCTTCTCCACGACCAGCTGAACGTTGGACACGTGGATCGGGGCCTCGGTGGTCACGATGCCGCCGGCCTGGGAACCGCTGGCGGTCGGGCTGGCCTTGGTGTGCTTCTTGACCCGGTTGACACCCTCGACCAGGACGCGGTCCTCGCGCGGGTAAGCGGCAATGACCTTGCCCTGCTTGCCCTTGTCCTTGCCGGTGATGACCTGGACCAGGTCGCCCTTCTTGATCTTCATGCTTACAGCACCTCCGGAGCCAGCGAGATGATCTTCATGAACTTCTTCTCGCGCAGCTCGCGCCCGACCGGGCCGAAGATGCGGGTGCCGCGAGGGTCACCGTCGTTCTTCAGAATGACGGCGGCGTTCTCGTCGAAGCGGATGTACGAGCCGTCCGGACGGCGGCGCTCCTTGACGGTGCGAACGATGACCGCCTTGACGACGTCACCCTTCTTCACGTTGCCGCCGGGGATCGCGTCCTTGACGGTGGCGACGATGACGTCACCGATGCCCGCGTAGCGGCGACCGGAGCCACCGAGCACACGGATGCAAAGGATTTCCTTCGCACCAGTGTTGTCGGCGACGCGCAGTCGCGACTCCTGCTGGATCACGTCTATCTCCTGATCGTCTGCCGGTTCCCGGCAGGGGCCTCAGATCGAGGACCCCTGCCGAGCCTGGCGGAACTGACCTGCGGGTTTGCCCGCAGGAATTACTTGGCCTTCTCGAGGATCTCGACGACGCGCCAGCGCTTCGTCGCGGACAGCGGCCGGGTCTCCATGAGGAGGACGCGGTCGCCGACACCCGCGGCGTTCTGCTCGTCGTGGGCCTTGAGCTTGTTCGTACGGCGGATGACCTTGCCGTACAGCGCGTGCTTGACACGGTCCTCGACGGCGACGACGACGGTCTTGTCCATCTTGTCGCTGACGACCAGACCCTCACGGGTCTTGCGGAAACCGCGCGCTTCGGTGTTCTGCTCAGTCACGTTGCTCTCGCTCATCAGGCGCTCTCCACCGTCTCGATGCCCAGCTCGCGCTCACGCATCAGGGTGTAGATCCGCGCGATGTCCTTACGGACGGCCTTCAGCCGGCCGTGGTTCTCGAGCTGACCCGTCGCCGCCTGGAAGCGGAGGTTGAACAGCTCTTCCTTGGCTTCGCGGAGCTTGTTCAGCAGCTCCTCGTCACCCAGTTCGCGCAGCTCGGACGCCTTGGTACCGGCCGACATCACGCTTCACCTGCCTCGCGCTTGACGATCCGGCACTTCATCGGCAGCTTGTGGGCTGCGCGAGTCAGGGCCTCACGGGCGATCTTCTCGTTGGGGTAGGACAGCTCGAACATGACCCGGCCCGGGTGCACGTTCGCGATCCACCACTCCGGCGAACCCTTACCGGAACCCATGCGGGTCTCGGCAGGCTTCTTCGTGAGCGGGCGGTCCGGGTAGATGTTGATCCAGACCTTGCCGCCACGCTTGATGTGGCGGGTCATCGCGATACGAGCCGCTTCGATCTGGCGGTTGGTCACGTACGCCGGCGTGAGGGCCTGAATGCCGTACTCGCCGAACGCGACCGTCGTACCACCCTTGGCCTGACCGCGGCGCTTCGGGTGGTGCTGCTTGCGGTGCTTGACCCTACGGGGGATCAGCATGTCGGTCAGGCCTCCGTTCCGGTGCTCTCAGCCGGAGCGGACGCGGGGGCCTCGGCCTTGGGGGCCTCGGCACCGGCAGCCTGCTGCGGCTTGCGACCGCGCCCGCCACGCTCGCCACCGCGGCCACCACGGGCCGGGCGGTCAGCGCCGCCACGGGCCGGGCGGTTGCCGGCGCGGGCAGCAGCGTTCTCGGCGCGGACCTCGGCGATGTTCTTGACATCGCCCTTGTAGATCCAGACCTTCACACCGATGCGGCCGAAGGTCGTCTTGGCCTCGAAGAAGCCGTAGTCCACGTTCGCGCGGAGCGTGTGCAGGGGCACGCGGCCCTCGCGGTAGAACTCCGAGCGGGACATCTCGGCGCCACCGAGGCGGCCACCGCACTGGATCTTGATGCCCTTGGCGCCGGCCTTCATGGCGGACTGCATGCTCTTGCGCATGGCCCGACGGAAGGAGACGCGGGAGGAGAGCTGCTCGGCGACGGCCTGGGCGACCAGCTGGGCATCGGTCTCGGGGTTCTTGACCTCGAGGATGTTCAGCTGGACCTGCTTGCCCGTGAGCTTCTCGAGGTCACCGCGGATGCGGTCGGCCTCGGCGCCACGGCGGCCGATGACGATGCCCGGACGAGCGGTGTGGATGTCCACACGCACGCGGTCACGGGTGCGCTCGATCTCCACCTTGGAGATGCCGGCGCGCTCCATGCCGGACGTCATCATCCGACGGATGGCGACGTCTTCCTTGACGTAGTCCTTGTACAGCTTGTCGGCGTACCAACGCGACTTGAAGTCGGTCGTGACACCGAGCCGGAACCCGTGCGGGTTTACCTTCTGGCCCATTACCGGGTTCCTTCCTTGCTGCTGACGACCACGGTGATGTGGCTGGTCCGCTTGCGGATCCGGTAGGCACGGCCCTGTGCACGCGGACGGAACCGCTTCAGGGTCGGGCCCTCGTCGACGTAGGCCTCGGAAATGACGAGGCTGTCGACGTCGGTGTGGTCGTAGTTGTGCGCGGCGTTGGCGATGGCGCTGTCGAGCACCTTGCCGACCGGCACGGAGGCGGCCTGCGGAGCGAATCGCAGGACGGCCTGGGCCTCCGTGGCGTCCATGCCACGGATGAGGTCCACCACGCGGCGGGCCTTCATGGGCGTGACGCGGATGTACCGCGCCTGGGCCCTGGCTTCCATGGTTGTCCCTTCAGTTACTTACGTGTCTGAATGCGATCCGCTGCTAGCGGCGCTTCGACTTCCGGTCATCCTTGACGTGGCCCCGGAAGGTGCGCGTCGGCGAGAACTCGCCGAGCTTGTGGCCGACCATCGACTCGGTGACGAACACCGGGATGTGGGTCTTGCCGTTGTGCACCGCGATCGTGTGACCGAGCATCGCCGGGACGATCATCGAGCGACGGGACCAGGTCTTGATGACGTTCTTGGTGCCGGCTTCGTTCTGCGTGTCCACCTTCTTGATCAGGTGGTCGTCGACGAAGGGCCCCTTCTTCAAGCTACGAGGCATCTCAACCCGTCCTTAGCGCTTCTTGTTCGTCTTGCGGCGGCGGACGATGTACTTGTTCGACGCCTTCTTGGGCGAACGAGTACGGCCTTCCTTCTTGCCCCACGGGGACACGGGGTGGCGGCCACCGGAGGTCCGGCCCTCACCACCACCGTGCGGGTGGTCGACCGGGTTCATGACCACACCACGGACGGTCGGGCGAACGCCCAGCCACCGCTTGCGGCCCGCCTTGCCCCAGTTGATGTTGCTCTGCTCGGCGTTGCCGACCTCGCCGACGGTGGCGCGGCAGCGCACGTCGACCAGGCGGATCTCACCGGAGGGCATGCGCAGGTGGGCGTAGGCGCCCTCCTTCGCGAGCAGCTGCACGGAGGCACCGGCGGAGCGGGCGAACTTGGCACCGCCACCGGGACGGAGCTCGATCGCGTGGATCGTGGTACCGACCGGGATGTTGCGGAGGGCCAGGTTGTTGCCCGGCTTGATGTCGGCCCCGGGACCGTTCTCCACGGTGTCGCCCTGCTGGAGGTTGCGCGGGGCGAGGATGTAGCGCTTCTCGCCGTCCGCGTAGTGCAGCAGCGCGATGCGCGCGGTGCGGTTGGGGTCGTACTCGATGTGCGCGACCTTCGCCGGCACGCCGTCCTTGTCGTGACGACGGAAGTCGATCACTCGGTAGGCGCGCTTGTGTCCGCCACCCTGGTGGCGAACGGTCACACGACCGGCGTTGTTACGGCCGCCCTTGCTGTGCAGGGGACGGACCAGCGACTTCTCCGGCGTGGACCGCGTGACCTCGACGAAGTCGGCGACGCTGGCGCCACGACGGCCCGGCGTAGTCGGCTTGTACTTGCGGATTCCCATTTCTCAGTCCTCGTCCGATATCGGACGATCCGGACCGCCCTCAGGCGGTCGGACCGCCGAAGATGTCGATACGGTCGCCCTCGGCGAGGGTCACGATCGCGCGCTTGCTGCCGGCACGCTGACCGAAGCCGGTCTTCGTGCGCTTGCGCTTGCCCTGGCGGTTGATCGTGTTGACCCCGGTGACCTTGACGTCGAAGACCGCCTGGACGGCCTGCTTGATCTGGGTCTTGTTGGCGCCCGGGGCGACGATGAACGTGTACTTGTTCTCGTCGAGGAGCGCGTAGCTCTTCTCGGAGACGACCGGCTTGAGCAGCACGTCACGGGGGTCCGTGAAGGACTTGCTCAGCGGGGTCTCGACGGTGTTCTTGCCCTCGGCGGCGTGACGACGCGCCTTGGCGACGCGCGCGGCCTTGGCGGCCTTGGCGGCCTTCGAGGCGATAGCGGGGTGACGGATGGCCATCAGACCTCGCTCCCTTCGGTGTCAGTGGCCTTCGGGCCGGACACGAAGGACTCGAAAGCGGCCTGGGTGAAGACCACGTCGTCCGAGACGAGAACGTCGTACGTGTTCAGCTGGCCCGGCTCCAGGATGTGGACCTGGGGCAGGTTGCGGGCGGACAGCCACGCGGCCTCGTCGGCGCGCTCGACGACCAGGAGCAGGTTCTTGCGCTCCGAGATCTTGCCGAACAGCGTCCGGGCGGCCTTCGTCGACGGGTTCTCACCCTCGATGACGCCGGAGACGACGTGGATGCGGTTGTGGCGGGCCCGGTCGGTGAGGGCGTGGCGCAGGGCCGCGGCCTTCATCTTCTTCGGGGTCCGCTGCGAGTAGTCACGCGGCTGCGGGCCGTGGACGACGCCACCGCCGGCGAACTGCGGCGCGCGGGTCGAACCCTGACGGGCGCGGCCGGTGCCCTTCTGGCGGTACGGCTTCTTGCCACCGCCGCGGACCTCGCCACGCGTCTTGGTCTTGTGAGTGCCCTGGCGGGCAGCGGCCAGCTGTGCGACGACGACCTGGTGGATCAGCGGAATGCTGATCTTTTCCACGTCGAAGATCTCCGCGGGGAGTTCGACGGAACCGGCCTTGTCGCCCGCCGGCGAAAGGATGTCAACAGTGCTCATCGGTTACCTCAGGCCCCCTTGGCCGCGGTGCGGACCAGGACGAGGCCGCCGTTCGGACCGGGAACCGCGCCCTTGATGAGCAGCAGACCCTTCTCCGCGTCAACGGCGTGGACGGTCAGGTTCTGGGTGGTGACCCGCTCGTTGCCCATGCGACCCGCCATGCGGAGGCCCTTGAACACGCGGCCCGGGGTGGCACAGCCACCGATGGAGCCGGGCGAGCGGTGCTTGCGCTGGGTGCCGTGTCCGGCGCCGAGGCCCTTGAAGTTGTGACGCTTCATGACACCGGCGAAGCCCTTGCCCTTGCTCTTGCCGGTCACGTCGACCTTGATGCCGGCCTCGAACACCTCAGCGGTGATCTCCTGGCCGAGGGTGTACTCGCTGGCGTCAGCGGTACGGATCTCGACGAGGTGGCGGCGGGGAGTGACGTCGGCCTTGGCGAAGTGGCCCTTGAGGGGCTTGTTCACCTTGCGCGGGTCGATCTCGCCGAAAGCGATCTGGACGGACTCGTAGCCGTCGACATCGTTCGTACGGACCTGGGTGACGACGTTGGGGCCGGCCTTGACGACGGTGACCGGAACAACACGGTTGTTCTCGTCCCACACCTGCGTCATGCCGAGCTTCTCGCCCAGGATGCCCTTGATCTGCTTAGTCATCTCTCAGATCACCCGGCCTCAGAGCTTGATCTCGATGTCGACACCGGCCGGGAGGTCGAGTCGCATCAGAGAGTCAACGGTCTTGGGAGTCGGGTCGAGGATGTCGATCAGGCGCTTGTGCGTGCGCATCTCGAAGTGCTCGCGCGAGTCCTTGTACTTGTGCGGCGACTTGATGACGCAGTACACGTTCTTCTCAGTGGGCAGCGGCACCGGGCCCGCGACCGACGCGCCCGTGCGCGTCACCGTCTCGACGATCTTCTTCGCCGAAGAGTCGATGACCTCGTGGTCGTAGGCCTTGAGCCGAATGCGGATCTTCTGTCCCGCCATGGCTACTCAGTAGTCCTGTCTCTTCTCACGCTCTGGAACCCGGTGGTTCCGTATCCTTCCTTCCGACCCACGCGGTCGGGCGTGTCGCGCTCCCGCTGACACGGATGTCCCTTGTTCGAACATCCCTGCGGGGAATGCACACGGCCCTTCCGGAACCGTAGGCCGGGGGCGAAAGGCCCACCGGATGCCTGGCCGGTGCCGCACCGCACTTCCCGAAAGATTCCCGTACGTCCGCCCCAGCGCTGCCGTGATGGCAGTTAGGGCGACGAGTACTGTGGGACTCGCTTCCGGTCCTCCCGGCGGGAGGCGCGCAGCATCAACACTCGACCGAGCAACTCGGACAGTCTGCCATACAGGACAGGCACTCCGCCAATCGAGCGGAAGAGATTACCCCGAGAGTGACGTAGGTCAAACCCGGGACGATCGAACGCCGAACCGGAAGGCGCCACACCGACGCCGCCCGGGACAGCCTCATGAAGTTCTCCAGTGATCCCGGGTGAGCGGAAGTGCATCAGTACTGGGTGCCGAGGTCCGTGCCCTTGGGAGCCCGCCAGCAGCCGGAGACGACGTTGACGAGGATCTTCGGGTCCTTCTCCCGGCCGGCCGTCGGACTGGACCAGGGGTGAACGGTCTTGTAGAGATGCTCGGGGTCCTGGTCACACGTCGAGATGCTCGGCCCCGGCTGGGTGGCCTTGCCGGTCCGGATGCCGATCAGCTCGTAGATCTGGCTGGACACCGCCTTCGCCTTCTCCTTGGCCTTTTCCACGTCCAGGGTGGCGGTCTTCGGTCGGCTGGACTCGTGTCCTGGCACAGAGGTTCCGCTGTGTTCCATGGTGTTCGAACAACCCGTTCCGGTGAGGGAGAGGACGATGCCAACGACGGCGATGCCGAGCCGGTGGACCCTTGGGCGTTCATGAAGGAAGCGGGTCACTTGTCCTCCTGGACCTTGTCGTAGCGGCCGACGACCACCGCCGACTGGTTCTTGAGACTCATCGATCCCTCGTCCCAATACCCGCTGTGGCCACCGGTGTCCACGTCCATCCTGTGGGAAGTGGGGAGTGGACACCTTCCAGGGCGTTCGGTGCGACCACACGTGCTTCTTGCCCACGCCCAGGTCACTCGCGTCTCCCACCAGCATGCCCGGGCTGCCCGCGACGACGATGTCATCGGCCGCTGTGCCGTGTTCCTTGGCGCCCACACCGATCACGGTGGTCCCGTAGCCATGACCGACGACCGTGGTGTGGCTGGCGTCCGGACCGCCCTGGGCTGTCTGGAGGCCGTCCAGGAAGCCGTCCAGGGCGGGCGCCGCCCGATAGGCGTAGCCCGGCTCGGGGGGAGTCGGTCACGATGTCCTGCGGGGCGTCGTAGCCGATCCACGTGATGGTGGAGGTCGACTGGCCGGGGACATGCTGTTGGCCTCCTTCCAGACCCGCGTCATGCGCCCGATGTCACCTCCGGCGCCTGCCGGTCTCGATGTCGTTCCCGGCACGAACACCGCGGTGTTGTCAGCCGTATCCGATCGCCGTTGGCCAGGATGACGTGCCCGTTGCCCCTGAGGTCGAAGCCCAGTAAGTAGGCCGGCGGCAAGCCGCCGATCCGGTCCGGTCGAAACGGGACTGGATGCTTCCATGCCCTTGAGCTGACTCCGGTACCTGCTGCCGCCCATGGCATCCCAAGCGCTCCACCCGGGATTGCGGATCACCCCGCCCGCGGTGACGATCGACTTGGCCGGCTCCGGGCCCAGCGCGTCGAGATCGCGCTCGACCTGGGCGTGCGCCTCGTCCAGCACGGTCCGGTTGGACGAGTCCCGGACGACGCTCGGCAGTCCGTCGAGTGCGCCGATCTCGGCCGGATACAGCCTCTGATACTCCTCACGCTGCTCCTGCGTGATGCCGTCCCACCACTTCTTGTTGTCGGCCGCGGACTTCTCCTGGGGGATGCCGTCCTTGCTGAGGTAGGTGCCGACCGCCTTCTGGACGTCACCCATGTCGTGGGCCGCATCCGTGAGCATGTCATCGGTCACGGCCAGTCCGTCCGGCGCCTTCAGCTCGCGCAGGATCTTGGCGTATCGGTTGTCGATCTCGATGGCACTGCCCACCGCCTGAGAGATGCGCTCAGGGCCGTGCGGACGAGACCGCATTCGCTGTGCACGTACTGGTAGTTCCGGCCCAACCGGCTCAGATCCCGCTCCGCCGAGGCCTGCGCCTCACCCTTCTGCGTCGCACGGAGCGGGGCGGTCATCTCCTGGTCGACACGGGCGCGTGCGGCGTCGGCCCGGTTGCTGACCGCGCTCCAGCCGTCGGCCGCGTCCAAGTACTCGGTGAACTTCGCATCACGTAACTGCTGCCATGTGGGCATTGCTCGCCTCACCGCGCCCAGTCGGGCGTGGAACCGGTGTCGACGGCGTTCACCTCGCCGGCGACGCCGTGCTCCGTCTCACCGAGGTCACGGCCGGTCCTGGCGAGGGCACCGTGCAGCCGGTCGCACTCGTTGCGCACCGCGGTCAGCCGGCCCTCCCAGCTGGGCAGGATCTCGTCGAGCGCTCCGGTACTGGAGAAGCCGCTCGTGCCGTCCTTGACTCCCGCGTGGGCGGTCTTGAGTCCGGTCAGCCCCGCGTGCGTGACCGTCCGCAGCTCTGCGGCCACTCCGGAAGCCTTCGTCCACGGCCCCTGCGACGCCTTCAGGTCAGGGCCCGACCCGCCGGACGAACCACGCGGGCCTCCGCCTCCCCCACCGGCCGGGCGGCCCCCCGTGTCGTGACGGCGCTGCGGTCGTGCCATGACGAAGTTGTGTCCGCACACTGAAGGAGCCTATGGGCGAGCCCGAACGCAGAAGAGGCCCGTACGACCGAAGTCGTACGGGCCTCCTCTAGGTCAGCTGGTGACCTGGAGCAAGCGGAGCTTACTTCAGGATCTTGGTGACCTGGCCGGCGCCCACCGTGCGGCCACCCTCACGGATGGCGAACTTCAGGCCCTCTTCCATGGCGACGGGCTGGATGAGCGACACCGTCATCTCGGTGTTGTCGCCCGGCATGACCATCTCGGTGCCCTCGGGGAGGGTCACCACGCCGGTCACGTCCGTCGTGCGGAAGTAGAACTGCGGGCGGTAGTTGTTGAAGAACGGCGTGTGGCGGCCACCCTCGTCCTTGGACAGGATGTAGGCCTGCGCCTCGAACTCGGTGTGCGGGGTGACCGAGCCCGGCTTGATGATGACCTGGCCGCGCTCGACGTCCTCGCGCTTGATGCCACGGAGGAGCAGACCGACGTTCTCACCGGCCTGGCCCTCGTCGAGCAGCTTGCGGAACATCTCGATACCGGTGACCGTGGTGGTGGTCTTCTCGGTCTTGATGCCGATGATGTCGACGGTCTCGTTGACCTTCAGGACACCACGCTCGATACGGCCGGTGACGACCGTACCGCGACCGGTGATCGTGAAGACGTCCTCGATCGGCATGAGGAACGGCTTGTCGACCTCGCGCTCGGGCTGCGGGATCGACTCGTCGACCGCGGCCATCAGGTTGAGGACCGAGTCCACCCACTCCTTCTCGCCCTCAAGGGCCTTCAGAGCGGACACCTTGACGACCGGGAGGTCGTCGCCGGGGAACTCGTACTCGGAGAGGAGCTCACGGACCTCGAGCTCGACGAGCTCCAGGATCTCCTCGTCGTCCACCATGTCGGCCTTGTTCAGGGCGACGACGATGTACGGAACGCCGACCTGGCGGGCCAGGAGCACGTGCTCCTTGGTCTGCGGCATCGGGCCGTCGGTGGCGGCGACCACCAGGATCGCGCCGTCCATCTGCGCGGCACCGGTGATCATGTTCTTGATGTAGTCCGCGTGACCAGGGCAGTCGACGTGCGCGTAGTGGCGCGCCTCGGTCTGGTACTCGACGTGCGCGATGGAGATGGTGATACCGCGCTGACGCTCCTCGGGCGCCTTGTCGATGTTGTCGAACGGGGTGGCCTCGTTCAGGTCCGGGTACGCGTCGTGCAGCACCTTGGTAATGGCGGCCGTGAGGGTCGTCTTACCGTGGTCGATGTGACCGATGGTGCCGATGTTGACGTGCGGCTTAGTCCGCTCGAACTTCGCCTTCGCCACTGGGGTCCTCCTGTGGAGTGGTTCTGTACGCCTTACTTCATCGGCGCCAGGTGATCTTTGCTGTAAAGGCCCGGAACCCGGGGCGAACATCCGCGTTTTGCGGTTGTTTGCCCCATGAGGCTCCGGAGTCAAGCCTACGGCGTGTTAACGCGGTGCGTTACTCGCCCTTGGCCTTCGCGATGATCTCCTCGGCGACGTTCCGCGGAACCTCGGCGTAGGAGTCGAACTGCATCGAGTAGCTTGCGCGACCCGACGTCTTGCTGCGGAGGTCGCCGACGTAGCCGAACATCTCCGACAGGGGCACGAGGCCCTTCACGACGCGGGCACCAGCCCGCTCCTCCATGGCCTGGATCTGACCACGGCGGGAGTTGATGTCACCGATGACCTCGCCCATGTAGTCCTCGGGCGTGGTGACCTCGACGGCCATCATCGGCTCGAGCAGCACGGGGCTGGCCTTGCGCGCGGCCTCCTTGAAGGCCTGCGAACCGGCGATCTTGAAGGCGAGCTCGGAGGAGTCGACCTCGTGGTAGGCACCGTCGTGGAGGATGACGCGCACGCCGGTCATCTCGTAGCCGGCGAGGATGCCGAACTGCATGGCCTCCTGCGCACCGGCGTCCACCGAAGGGATGTACTCCTTCGGGATGCGGCCACCGGTCACCTTGTTCACGAACTCGTACGAGGTGTCGCCACCCTCGAGCGGCTCGATGCCGATCTGCACCTTCGCGAACTGACCGGTACCACCGGTCTGCTTCTTGTGGGTGTAGTCGACGCGCTCGACGGCCTTGCGGATCGTCTCGCGGTAGGCCACCTGCGGCTTGCCGACGTTGGCCTCGACCTTGAACTCACGGCGCATACGGTCGACCAGCACCTCGAGGTGCAGCTCGCCCATGCCACCGATGATGGTCTGGCCGGTCTCCTCGTCCGAGTGGACCTGGAAGGACGGGTCCTCCTCGGCCAGGCGCTGGATCGCGATGCCCAGCTTCTCCTGGTCGCCCTTCGACTTGGGCTCGATGGCGACCTGGATGACCGGCGCCGGGAAGTCCATGGACTCCAGGATCACCGGCTGCTTGTCGTCGCACAGCGTCTCGCCGGTCGTGGTCTGCTTCAGACCCATGACCGCGACGATGTCGCCGGCGCCCACCGCGTCGATCTCCTCACGCTTGTTGGCGTGCATGCGGTAGATCTTGCCGATGCGCTCCTTCTTGCCCTTGACGGAGTTCAGCACCGAGGTGCCGGACTCCAGGCGGCCGGAGTACACGCGGACGAAGGTGAGCTTGCCGAGGTGCGGGTCGCTCATGATCTTGAACGCCAGCGCCGACAGCGGCTCGTCGTCGGACGGCCTGCGCTTGACGACCGCCTCCGGGTCCTTGACGTCGTGGCCCTCGATGGCCTCGATGTCGACCGGGGACGGCAGGTAGCGCACGACCGCGTCGAGCAGGGGCTGGACGCCCTTGTTCTTGAACGCGGTGCCGCAGAACACCGGGGTCACCGTGGTGCCGGTGCCCTTGCCGGAGGCGATGGTGATACGACGGATCGCGGCGTACAGCTGCTCCACGGAAGGCTCCTCGCCCTCCAGGTACAGCTCCATGATCTCTTCGTCGTTCTCCGCGACGGCCTCGAGCAGCTTGCCGCGCCACTCCTCGGCAGCCTCGGTGTGCGTGGCCGGGATGTCGACGGTGTCGTACATCTCGCCCTTGGTGGCCTCGGCGGACCAGACGAGGGCCTTCATCGTCACGAGGTCGACGACGCCCTTGAAGTCGGCCTCGGCACCGATCGGGAGCTGCATGACGATCGGCTGAGCGCCGAGGCGGTCACTGATCATGTCGACGCAGCGGTGGAACTCGGCGCCGGTCCGGTCGAGCTTGTTGACGAAGCAGATGCGCGGGACGCCGTAGCGGTCCGCCTGACGCCACACGGTCTCGGACTGCGGCTCCACGCCGGCGACACCGTCGAACACCGTCACGGCACCGTCGAGCACGCGCAGCGAGCGCTCCACCTCGACGGTGAAGTCGACGTGGCCCGGGGTGTCGATGATGTTGATCGTGTGGTCGACGTCCTCCAGCGGCCAGTGACAGGTGGTGGCAGCAGAGGTGATCGTGATGCCACGCTCCTGCTCCTGCTCCATCCAGTCCATGGTCGCGGCGCCGTCGTGAACCTCACCGATCTTGTACGACACACCGGTGTAGAACAGGATCCGCTCGGTGGTGGTCGTCTTGCCCGCGTCGATGTGGGCCATGATCCCGATGTTGCGGACCTTGGCCAGGTCAAGTGAAGTGGTAGCCATAAGGCTTCAGTCTTCTCTCGGTCTCGATGTGGGTAGCGACTACCAGCGGTAGTGCGCGAAGGCCTTGTTGGACTCGGCCATCTTGTGGGTGTCCTCACGCTTCTTCACAGCGGCGCCGAGGCCGTTGGACGCGTCGAGGAGCTCGTTGAGCAGGCGCTCGGTCATGGTCTTCTCGCGACGGGCGCGGGAGTAACCGACGAGCCAGCGCAGCGCCAGGGTGTTGGCACGGCCCGGCTTGACCTCGACCGGCACCTGGTAGGTCGCGCCACCGACACGGCGGGACTTGACCTCGATGGTCGGCTTGATGTTCTCGAGCGCGCGCTTGAGCGTGATGACCGGGTCGTTGCTGGTCTTCTCGCGCAGGCCCTCCATGGCGCCGTACACGATGCGCTCGGCGGTGGAGCGCTTGCCGTTCAGCAGCACCTTGTTGATCAGCGACGTGACAAGAGGAGAACCGTAGACCGGGTCGATGATGACCGGGCGCTTCGGGGCGGGGCCCTTACGAGGCATTCTTACTTCTCCTTCTTGGCGCCGTAGCGGCTGCGGGCCTGCTTGCGGTTCTTGACACCCTGGGTGTCGAGCGAACCGCGGATGATCTTGTAGCGAACACCGGGCAGGTCCTTCACACGGCCGCCGCGCACGAGCACGATGGAGTGCTCCTGCAGGTTGTGTCCCTCACCCGGAATGTAAGCAGTGACCTCGATCCCGCTGGTCAGACGCACACGCGCGACCTTACGCAGGGCCGAGTTCGGCTTCTTCGGGGTGGTCGTGAACACACGCGTGCAGACGCCGCGACGCTGGGGAGAACCCTCGAGTGCGGGCGTCTTGTTCTTCTCGACCTTGTCCTGCCGGCCCTTCCGGACCAGCTGCTGGATCGTAGGCACTACTTCTCCGGTTTCTGTGTGCCGAATGGTGAAGCTAACCTGGAACGTCGCCGACCCACGCGGTCGGGTGTGTCGAATCCGCCGGATCCCCGCCGCGAGGCGGAAAGGGCGCAGATCACGGTGGCCGCTCACGGCTCGCCATGCGGTTCACAGGCACGCACAGGAGCCAGGGCACACCCCAGGCACAAGGTATGAGCGTACCTACCTCATTGGCTGCGGTCAAAACAAATGGGGTCGGCACCGGCACGCCGGACCTTGACAGTACGCCCGCGGGGGGCTCCAGGCGATCGCGGACCAGCCGGGAGTCCGTCCGGACCACCGTGCCGGCCCGGCCCCTCCTCGCACGTCAGGCGGCCGCTCAGCGGCCCGCAGGGCGGCTCGGGTCCCCGTGCCGCCCGGCGCCGGCCGCCCGGCCCCAGGACCCCGCCGCACACGCCGGAGGGCGGCCACCCCGTCAACGGGATGGCCGCCCTCCGGCTCACGCTCGCTTACTGGTTGTACGGACCGTAGTCGTAGTCCTCCAGCGGAACGGCCTGGCCGGAGCCCGTGCCGAACGGCGAGTAGTCGATGTCGTCGTAGCCGACGGCCGAGTACATCGCGGCCTTGGCCTCCTCGGTCGGCTCGACCCGGATGTTGCGGTAGCGGGACAGACCCGTACCGGCCGGGATGAGCTTACCGATGATGACGTTCTCCTTGAGGCCGATGAGGCTGTCGGACTTGGCGTTGATCGCCGCATCCGTCAGGACTCGGGTCGTCTCCTGGAAGGAGGCGGCCGACAGCCAGGACTCCGTCGCCAGCGAGGCCTTGGTGATACCCATCAGCTGCGGACGACCGGAGGCCGGGTGACCGCCCTCCTGGACCACACGACGGTTCTCCTGCTCGAAGCGGGAGCGCTCGACCAGCTCGCCGGGCAGCAGCTCGGCGTCACCGGACTCGATGATCGTCACACGGCGCAGCATCTGCCGGATGATGATCTCGATGTGCTTGTCGTGGATCGACACGCCCTGCGAGTTGTACACCTTCTGGACCTCGCCGACCAGGTGGACCTGGACGGCACGCTGACCCAGGATGCGCAGCACGTCGTGCGGGTTGGTGGCACCCACGGTGAGCTGCTGGCCGACCTCGACGTGGTCGCCCTCGCGGACCAGGACCTTGGCGCGCTTGGAGATCGGGTACGCCGTCTCCTCGCTGCCGTCGTCCGGGGTGACGATGAGCTTCTTCGTCTTCTCGGTCTCCTCGATCCGGACGCGGCCGGAGGCCTCGGAGATCGGGGCGACACCCTTGGGCGTACGGGCCTCGAACAGCTCGACGACACGCGGCAGACCCTGCGTGATGTCGTCACCGGCCACACCACCGGTGTGGAAGGTACGCATCGTCAGCTGGGTGCCGGGCTCACCGATGGACTGGGCGGCGATGATGCCGACCGCCTCACCGATGTCGACCAGCTTGCCGGTGGCCAGCGAACGGCCGTAGCACATCGCGCAGGTGCCGACGGCGGACTCGCAGGTCAGGACCGAGCGGGTCTTGACCTCCTCGATGCCGTGCCTGACCAGCTCGTCGATGAGCACGTCGCCCAGGTCGGTGCCGGCCGGGGCCAGCACCTTGCCGTCGACGACGATGTCCTCGGCGAGGCAGCGCGCGTACACGGACGTCTCGACGTCCTCCGCCTTGCGCAGCACACCGTCCGCGCCCCGCTCCGCGATGTGGAGCTTGAGGCCGCGCTCGGTGCCGCAGTCCTCCTCGCGGATGATGACGTCCTGGGAGACGTCGACCAGACGACGGGTGAGGTAACCCGAGTCGGCGGTACGCAGGGCGGTGTCCGCCAGACCCTTACGGGCACCGTGGGTGGAGATGAAGTACTCCAGCACGGACAGGCCCTCACGGAAGGAGGCCTTGATCGGACGCGGGATGGTCTCGTTCTTCGCGTTCGACACCAGACCGCGCATACCCGCGATCTGCCGCATCTGCATCATGTTTCCTCGGGCACCCGAGTCGACCATCATGAAGATGGGGTTGGTCTTGGGGAAGTTCTCGTTCATCGCCTCGGCGACCTCGTTGGTCGCCTTGGTCCAGATCGCGATGAGCTCCTGCGTGCGCTCTTCCTTGGTGATCAGACCGCGCTCGTACTGCTTCTGGACCTTCTCGTCCTGCGCCTCGTACCCCTTGACGATCTCCTTCTTCGCCTCGGGAACGACGACGTCGGAGATGGCCACGGTGACACCGGAACGGGTCGCCCAGAAGAAGCCGGCCGCCTTCAGGTTGTCGAGCGTCGCCGCCACGATGACCTTCGGGTAGCGCTCGGCCAGGTCGTTGACGATCTCGGAGAGCTGCTTCTTGCCCACCGAGTAGTCGACGAACGGGTAGTCCTCGGGCAGCAGCTCGTTGAAGAGCGCGCGGCCCAGGGTCGTGCGCAGCCGGAACGAGTCACCCTGCTGCCACTCGGGCTCACCCTCCTCGCGGGCCGGCGGGGTCCAGCCGCGCGGCGGGATGGTGCCCACCGGGAAGCGGATGTCGACCTGCGACTGGAGCGCCAGCTCGCCGGCGTCGAACGCCATGATCGCCTCGGCCGTGGAGCCGAACGCGCGGCCCTCGCCCTTGGTGTCACGCAGCTCGCCGTCGGTGGTGAGGAAGAACAGACCGAGGACCATGTCCTGGGTCGGCATCGTCACCGGGCGGCCGTCGGCCGGCTTGAGGATGTTGTTCGAGGACAGCATCAGGATGCGGGCCTCGGCCTGCGCCTCCGCGGACAGCGGCAGGTGCACGGCCATCTGGTCACCGTCGAAGTCCGCGTTGAACGCGGTGCAGACGAGCGGGTGGATCTGGATGGCCTTGCCCTCGACCAGCTGCGGCTCGAAGGCCTGGATGCCGAGGCGGTGCAGGGTGGGAGCACGGTTCAGCAGCACCGGGTGCTCGGCGATGACCTCTTCGAGGACGTCGTACACGACCGTACGGCCGCGCTCCACCATGCGCTTGGCGCTCTTGATGTTCTGCGCGTGGTTCAGGTCGACCAGGCGCTTCATCACGAACGGCTTGAAGAGCTCCAGCGCCATCGCCTTGGGCAGACCGCACTGGTGCAGCTTCAGCTGCGGGCCGACGACGATGACGGAACGCGCCGAGTAGTCGACTCGCTTGCCGAGCAGGTTCTGACGGAAGCGGCCCTGCTTGCCCTTCAGCATGTCGCTGAGGGACTTCAGGGGGCGGTTGCCGGGACCCGTGACCGGGCGGCCGCGGCGGCCGTTGTCGAACAGCGCGTCGACGGCCTCCTGGAGCATGCGCTTCTCGTTGTTCACGATGATCTCGGGCGCGCCGAGGTCGAGAAGCCGCTTCAGGCGGTTGTTGCGGTTGATGACACGGCGGTACAGGTCGTTCAGGTCGGAGGTCGCGAAGCGGCCACCGTCCAGCTGCACCATCGGACGCAGGTCCGGCGGGATGACCGGGACGCAGTCCAGGACCATGCCCTTGGGGCTGTTGGAGGTCTGGAGGAACGCGGAGACGACCTTCAGCCGCTTCAGGGCACGGGTCTTCTTCTGGCCCTTGCCCGTGCGGATGATCTCGCGAAGCCTCTCGGCCTCCTCGTCGAGGTCGAAGGACTCCAGGCGCTTCTGGAGCGCCGCGGCACCCATCGAGCCGTCGAAGTACGTGCCGAAGCGGTCACGCAGCTCGCGGTAGAGCAGCTCGTCGCCCTCGAGGTCCTGGACCTTGAGGTTCTTGAACCGGTTCCACACCTCGTCGAGGCGGTCGATCTCGCGCTGCGCACGGTCACGCAGCTGCTTCATCTCGCGCTCGGCACCCTCGCGCACCTTGCGGCGCACGTCGGCCTTGGCGCCCTCGGCCTCCAGCTCGGCCAGGTCGGTCTCGAGCTTCTTGGCGCGGGTCTCCAGGTCGGCGTCCCGGCGGTTCTCGATCTGCTGGCGCTCGACGGAGACGTGCGCCTCCAGGGAGGGCAGGTCGCGGGTACGGCGCTCGTCGTCGACGTACGTGATCATGTACGCCGCGAAGTAGATGACCTTCTCGAGGTCCTTGGGAGCCAGGTCGAGCAGGTAGCCCAGCCGGCTCGGGACACCCTTGAAGTACCAGATGTGCGTGACGGGGGCGGCCAGTTCGATGTGACCCATCCGCTCACGGCGCACCTTGGCACGGGTGACCTCGACGCCGCAGCGCTCGCAGATGATGCCCTTGAAGCGGACGCGCTTGTACTTGCCGCAGTAGCACTCCCAGTCCCGGGTCGGACCGAAGATCTTCTCGCAGAAGAGTCCGTCCTTCTCGGGCTTGAGGGTGCGGTAGTTGATGGTCTCGGGCTTCTTGACCTCGCCGTGGCTCCACTGACGGATGTCGTCAGCGGTAGCCAGACCGATCCGGAGCTCATCGAAGAAGTTGACGTCGAGCACTATGCGTCAATCCCTCTCAGGGTTGTTAAGTCTGTGGTCTGAAACGGGGGCCTGGGGGTCGGCGGGGCCCTGTGCGAAAGGGCCCCGCCGGACTCCCGTCAGACCTCTTCGACGCTGCTCGGCTCGCGCCGCGACAGGTCGATACCGAGCTCCTCCGCAGCGCGGAAGACGTCCTCGTCGGTGTCGCGCATCTCGATGGACATGCCGTCCGAGGACAGCACCTCCACGTTGAGGCACAGGGACTGCATTTCCTTGATGAGCACCTTGAAGGACTCGGGAATGCCGGGTTCCGGAATGTTCTCGCCCTTGACGATGGCCTCGTAGACCTTCACACGGCCGGTGACGTCGTCGGACTTGATGGTCAGCAGCTCCTGGAGGGCGTACGCGGCGCCGTAGGCCTCGAGTGCCCACACCTCCATCTCGCCGAACCGCTGGCCACCGAACTGGGCCTTACCACCCAGCGGCTGCTGGGTGATCATCGAGTACGGACCGGTCGACCGGGCGTGGAGCTTGTCGTCGACCAGGTGGTGGAGCTTCAGGATGTACATGTACCCGACCGAGATCGGGTCCGGGAACGGCTCACCGCTGCGGCCGTCGAACAGCCGCGCCTTGCCGGTCGGGAGCACCATGCGCTCGCCGTCCCGGTTCGGGATGGTGTGCTGGAGCAGACCGGCCAGCTCGTCCTCGCGGGCACCGTCGAAGACCGGGGTGGCGACGTTGGTGCCGGGGTCGACCTGGTCGGCGCCGATGACCTGGAGACGCTGGGCCCACTCGTCGGCGAGACCGGAGACGTCCCAGCCGCGGCTGGCGAGCCAGCCGAGGTGGATCTCCAGGACCTGTCCCGGGTTCATGCGGGACGGCACACCCAGCGGGTTGAGGATGATGTCGACCGGGGTGCCGTCCTCCAGGAACGGCATGTCCTCGATCGGCAGGATCTTGGAGATGACACCCTTGTTGCCGTGGCGGCCGGCGAGCTTGTCACCGTCGGTGATCTTGCGCTTCTGCGCGACGTAGACGCGGACCAGCTGGTTCACGCCCGGCGGCAGCTCGTCGCCCTCCTCGCGGTCGAAGAGGCGCACGCCGATGACCTTGCCGATCTCGCCGTGCGGCACCTTCAGCGAGGTGTCACGGACCTCACGGGCCTTCTCACCGAAGATCGCGCGCAGCAGGCGCTCCTCGGGGGTCAGCTCGGTCTCGCCCTTGGGCGTGACCTTGCCGACGAGGATGTCGCCGGCGACGACCTCGGCACCGATGCGGATGATGCCGCGCTCGTCGAGGTCGGCGAGGACCTCCTCGGAGACGTTCGGGATGTCCCGGGTGATCTCCTCGGGGCCGAGCTTGGTGTCACGGGCGTCGACCTCGTGCTCCTCGATGTGGATCGAGGAGAGGACGTCGTCCTGCACGAGGCGCTGCGACAGGATGATCGCGTCCTCGTAGTTGTGACCCTCCCACGGCATGAACGCCACGAGCAGGTTCTTGCCGAGGGCCATCTCGCCGTTCTCGGTGGCCGGACCGTCGGCGAGGACCTGGCCCTCGATGATCCGGTCGCCCTCGTTGACGATGACCTTCTGGTTGACCGAGGTGCCCTGGTTGGAGCGGGCGAACTTGGCCAGGCGGTACGTGATGTACGTGCCGTCGTCGTTGGCGGTGGTGATGTAGTCCGCGGAGACCTCCTGGACCACACCCGCCTTCTCGGCCTTGACCACGTCGCCGGCGTCGACGGCGGAGCGGTACTCCATGCCGGTGCCGACGAGCGGGGACTCGGACTTGATCAGCGGCACGGCCTGCCGCATCATGTTCGCGCCCATGAGGGCACGGTTGGCGTCGTCGTGCTCCAGGAAGGGGATCATGGCGGTCGCGACCGACACCATCTGGCGCGGCGAGACGTCCATGTAGTCCACGTCCTCGGGGCCGACGTAGTCGACCTCGCCGCCACGGCGGCGGACCAGCACGCGGGCCTCGGCGAATCGCATGTCGTCACCGAGCGTGGCGTTGGCCTGCGCGATGACGAAGCGGTCCTCCTCGTCGGCGGTCAGGTAGTCGACGTCGTCGGTGACCTGGCCGTCGATGACCTTGCGGTACGGGGTCTCGACGAAGCCGAACGCGTTGACCCGGCCGTAGGAGGCGAGCGAGCCGATCAGGCCGATGTTCGGGCCTTCCGGCGTCTCGATCGGGCACATGCGGCCGTAGTGCGAGGGGTGCACGTCACGGACCTCGAAGCCGGCCCGCTCACGGGAGAGACCACCCGGGCCGAGCGCCGACAGGCGGCGCTTGTGGGTGAGACCCGACAGCGGGTTGTTCTGGTCCATGAACTGCGACAGCTGGCTGGTGCCGAAGAACTCCTTGATGGAGGCGACGACCGGCCGGATGTTGATCAGGGTCTGCGGCGTGATCGCCTCGACGTCCTGGGTCGTCATGCGCTCGCGGACGACGCGCTCCATACGCGCCAGGCCCGTGCGGACCTGGTTCTGGATGAGCTCGCCGACGCTGCGCAGACGACGGTTGCCGAAGTGGTCGATGTCATCGGTCTCGACGACGATCGAGTCGCCGTTGTCACCGGTGGTCTCGGTCTCGCCGGCGTGCAGCTGCACCAGGTACTTGATCGTCGAGATGATGTCCTCGACGGTCAGGATGCCCGCGTCGAGCGGGGCGTCCGCACCCAGCTTCTTGTTGACCTTGTAGCGGCCGACCTTGGCGAGGTCGTAGCGCTTGGGGTTGAAGTAGAGGTTCTCCAGCAGCGTCTGCGCGGCCTCACGCGTGGGGGGCTCGCCCGGACGCAGCTTGCGGTAGATGTCGAGCAGCGCGTCGTCCTGGCCCTGGGTGTGGTCCTTCTCCAGGGTGGCGCGCATCGACTCGTACTCCCCGAACTCCTCGAGGATCTGCTCGGTCGTCCAGCCGAGCGCCTTGAGCAGCACGGTGACCGACTGCTTGCGCTTGCGGTCGATGCGGACACCGACCATGTCGCGCTTGTCGATCTCCATCTCCAGCCAGGCACCCCGGGAAGGGATGATCTTGGCGGAGAAGATGTCCTTGTCGGACGTCTTGTCGATGTTGGAATCGAAGTAGACACCGGGGGAACGAACCAGCTGGGACACCACGACACGCTCGGTGCCGTTGATGACGAAGGTGCCCTTGTTCGTCATGAGCGGGAAGTCGCCCATGAAGACGGTCTGGGACTTGATCTCGCCGGTCTCGTTGTTGGTGAACTCAGCCGTGACGAAGAGCGGGGCGGCGTACGTGAAGTCGCGCTCCTTGCACTCGTCGATGGAGTTCTTGGGAGGCTCGAAGCGGTGGTCGCGGAACGTCAGCGACATCGACCCGGAGAAGTCCTCGATCGGGGAGATCTCCTCGAAGATCTCCTCGAGGCCGGACTTGGTGGGGACGTCCTGACCGGACTCCAGAGCCGCCTCGACGCGAGCCTTCCAGGCGTCGTTGCCGAGCAGCCAGTCGAAGCTCTCGGTTTGCAGCGCGAGAAGGTTCGGAACCTCGAGGGGCTCCTTGATCTTTGCAAAGGAAATGCGCAGCGGGGCGGTGCTGGCGCCGTTGTTCATATTCGCGGTCGAGGCAGTGCGCGAGGCGGCCAAGAGGGGGTCCTTCCGAGGGCTCGGACTCACTACGCGCGTACCGGTCCCTCTCGTGCACAGAGACGGAAACCCCAGGTCGGGGGGCTCTGGTCGACTGTGCTCAAGAGAGGGCAGACCCCTGGTGACGGGCAGGGGACAGCTAACAGGCAGCGCAAAGGGTCAGTGTAGCCACTTGGCACACTGATGTCCAATGCGGGTTTTCGAAGACCCTCGTTGTCGTCACCCTCGTCGTCGTCAGCGCCCTCGGCATCCTGCCCTCAACGCACGTTGATACTGCCCTCTTCGTCGTCGATCCATGCCTCGGATCCGGATCCTTGTGACGACGCGTCCTGAGAATTGCGCGCTGCGTGCGGTTCGTCAAGGCCCCCCAGCCGGAAGCCGGCCCTCCGGAGACACGACGAAGATCACCATACCCCCCGCCGTAGCGGGTGCAAGGTAACCGTGGTCGGCTCCCCGGATACGCCGAAGAGCGACCACCCGGATGGATGATCGCTCTTCGGTACGTTCGCGTTACAGCCTCCGGGGCACTGACTTCAGCGCCCCGGCGAACCGTGTGCGGCGTGTGTTCGGATCCTGCGGACCCGAAGGGTGTTACTTGACCTCGACGGAGGCGCCGGCGCCCTTGAGGGACTCGGCGGCCTTCTCGGCGGCGTCCTTGGCGACCTTCTCGAGGACGGGCTTCGGGGCGCCGTCCACGAGGTCCTTGGCCTCCTTCAGACCCAGGGAGGTCAGCTCACGCACGACCTTGATGACCTGGATCTTCTTCTCGCCGGCGCCGGTGAGGATGACGTCGAACTCGTCCTTCTCCTCCTCGGCCTCGGCAGCGGCGCCACCAGCGGCACCGCCGGCGACGACGACCGGCGCGGCAGCGGCGGCGGTGACGTCGAACTTGTCCTCGAAGGCCTTCACGAACTCAGAGAGCTCGATGAGGGTCATCTCCTCGAACTGAGCAAGCAGCTCGTCCTGGGTGAGCTTCGCCATGGTGGCGGTCCTTCCACTCAAATCGGCAGGTGCCGGATGTACTGGATAAGGCGGGCGTACGTCGGCCCGCTGCGACCCACGCCTGTGGTGCGGGTCAGAAAGCGAGCCGAATTACTCGGCACCGCCCTGCTCGGCCTGCTTGGCGCGCAGCGCGTCCACGGTGCGGACGAGCTTCGACGGCAGCGCCTGGAAGACGGAGGCAGCCTGGGACTGCTTCCCCTTGAAGGCACCGGCCAGCTTGCTGAGCAGAACCTCGCGGGACTCGAGGTCCGCAAGCTTCTTGATCTCGTCGGGCGACAGCGCCTTACCGTCAAGGACACCGCCCTTGATGACGAGATTCGGGTTGTCCTTGGCGAAGTCACGGAGACCCTTCGCCGACTCCACCGGGTCACCGGTGACGAAGGCGACTGCCGTCGGACCGTTGAACAGGTCGTCCAGCGTCGTGATCCCGGCCTCGTTGGCCGCAATCTTGGTCAGCGTGTTCTTCACCACGGCGTACTGAGCGTTCTCACCGAGCGACCGGCGCAGGTTCTTGAGCTGCGCCACGGTGAGACCGCGGTACTCGGTAAGCACGGCAGCGTTGGAGTTGCGGAACTGCTCCGTCAACTCGGCCACTGCGGCAGCCTTGTCGGGCCTCGCCATAGAGCCTCGGCCTCCTTCCGGGTGATTCTGACCGCGCGGACCCGAAGGAGGACTGGGAAAACGAAACGCCCCGGCGCAGGCGCACGGGGCGTACTCAACCGGCTGCACACGCCATGGCGTGTGTTTCCAGGAGATCTTCCACGGTCACCTGCGCGGGTCGTCCACTTGTCAGCGGATCCTTCGGCCACCGCACCCTCATTCGAGCGCACGGCAACGACCAGCGGTCTTTGGCTTCTTCAGAAGAGTACGGGACCGGGACGCTGTCGAGCAAATCGGCCCGTTCGGGGCCGGGCACGGCCTCCGGCCGGGAGCCTGCGGGACGGCTTCCTGCCGGTGCGCCGCACGGCTGGCGGCGGGTGCGGGCCGCGGCTCCTGCCGACGCGCCGCACGGCCTGGTGCCGAACGACCTGCGGATTCTGCCGGTGCACAGCACGGCCTGGTGTTGAACGACCTGCGGCTTCTGCCGGTGCACAGCACGGCCCTGGTGCCGGACCGACCTGCGGCTTCCTGCCGGCGCGCCGCACGAGCGGCGGCGGGTGCGGGCCGCGGCTCCTGCCGGTGCGGCCTGCGGCTCGCTGCCGGCACCGCCGCGCGGCCGGGTGGCGGTGTTCCGCGCGGCCGGGTGCCGGTGGGGCCTGCGGTTGTCTGCCGGTGCGGCCTGCGGCTCGCTGCCGGCACCGCCGCGCGGCCGGATGCGGGTGTTCCGCGCGGCCGGGTGCCGGTGGGCCGTTGTCCCCACCGGGCCGGTGTGCGGTGGGGACCGGGGCGCGGGCGGACCGGTGTGCGGCGGGCATGTGCCCCCGGGGCCGGGGCGCGGGCGGACCGGTGTGCGGCGGGCATGTGCCCCCGGGGCCGGGGCCCGGCCCGGAGGGCGGTGGCGGTGTTTCCTGCGCCGCCTGCGCCCGGCCGGGCGCTTGGGCGATGCGTGCGGGCGACGTACGCCGTGTTCACGGCCGGGGGCGGTCACCGCGGCCCCGGCGCGGGCACGGACCCGGGGCCGGGCCCGTGCTCACGTCGCTGGTCAGGAGACGGTGCCGGTACCGGTGCCGGACTTCAGGAGGTCGGCGAAGTCCTTGGTGTCGCTCGCCGGAGGCGCCTCGGCGGTGACCTTCACGCCGTAGTCGCTGAAGAAGGTGGTGTTCGTCATGGCACCGTTGGCCGTGTCGGCCTTCTCGGTCTTCTTGACGAGCAGGTCGTCGCCGTTGATCCACAGGTCGACGGTCTCGGTGGTGACGCCCGCCTGGGTCAGCTGCTTCTTCAGGGCCGACAGCTGCTCGGCGCTGAGGTCGCTGGTCTTCCCCGCGAGGTCGGCGACGTTCACCTTGCCCGAGTAGTGCGTGGTGTGGACGCCGGAAACCGTCTCCTCGCCGACCTTCTTGACGTCGCCCGAGGCCAGCAGCAGCTTCACGGACTGGTTCGGCGTGGCGTTCTGGATCTGGTCCTTCATGTACGAACCGGAGGCGCCGCCGAGCTTGGCGAGGTCCTCGTAGGAGTACCTGAGCCAGTGCTTGCCGCCCGTCTGCTGGGCGTACGCGTCGCTCATGTGCGCGTAGTAGGCGTCCGGCAGATACCGGGCCTCCATCGACGAGGTGCCGGCCTTCTTCATCATCTCGGCCATCTGGCCGCCGGTGTACGTGATGGTGAGGTTGCCCTTGAGGCCGCCGGACCAGGTCAGCGCGCCGTTCGCGGTCATCGCCATGAGCTTGCCGACGGACGTGCTGGAGCGCACCTTGGCCGAGTCGGCCTTGTCGGTGGACTGCTCGGCGGCGCGCAGGGCGGCTATGGGGCTGACATGCGTCACGCCCTTGCCGGCCGCGTCGCCTCCGTCCTTGTCCGAGTGCGAGGAGCCGCAGGCGGCCACCCCGGTCAGTGCGGCCGCCACCGCGATGGAAAGAGTCGTACGGCGCACGGTCGTGCTGTTCATCTGGTCCCGCCCCTGTTGGAGTCCTGTGCCTGCACCGTAACCCAGGCCACTGACAGTCGTACGAAAGGTCGCACAAAGAAAGGACGGACCCCGCACCTCGAAGGTTGCAGGGCCCGCCCTTTTCTTACGCGTACCTGACGCGGCTACCGGGCTGAGCGGAGGGCTCAGACGGCGGCCGGGTCCTCCTCGACGAGGAGGTTGCGGGTGCGGTTCGGGTCGACCGGGACACCGGGGCCGATCGTGCTGCTGATCGCGGCCTTCTTGATGTAGCGGCCCTTGGCGGCGGACGGCTTCAGCCGGAGGATCTCCTCCAGCGCGGCGCCGTAGTTCTCCACCAGCTTGGTGTCGTCGAACGACGTCTTGCCGATGATGAAGTGCAGGTTCGAGTGCTTGTCGACGCGGAACTCGATCTTGCCGCCCTTGATCTCGGTCACGGCCTTGGCGGTGTCCGGGGTCACGGTGCCGGTCTTCGGGTTCGGCATCAGACCACGCGGGCCGAGGACGCGGCCGAGACGGCCGACCTTGCCCATGAGGTCCGGGGTGGCGACGACGGCGTCGAAGTCCAGACGGCCCTTCGCCACCTCGTCGATCAGCTCGTCGGCGCCGACGATGTCGGCGCCCGCGGCACGCGCGGCCTCGGCACGGTCGCCGGTCGCGAAGACCAGGACCCGGGCGGTCTTACCGGTGCCGTGCGGAAGGTTCACGGTGCCACGGACCATCTGGTCGGCCTTACGCGGGTCGACACCCAGACGGAAGGCGACCTCGACGGTGCCGTCGAACTTGGACGTGGAGGTCTCCTTGGCGAGACGGACGGCCTCGAGCGGGGCGTACAGCTTCTCCCGGTCGATCTTGGCGTCCGCAGCGCGGAGAGCCTTGCTGCGCTTGCTCACAACTTGCTCCTGTGTGTTCTGAAAGGAGTCGTGGTCCCTGGGCCGAGCAGGCCCTGCCACGTGCGACCGGCTACGGCCGCATGACTGCTGGGGGTGGGGTTCAGCCCTCGACCGTGATGCCCATGGAGCGGGCGGTGCCGGCGATGATCTTCGACGCGGCGTCCAGGTCGTTGGCGTTCAGGTCGGGCATCTTGGTCTCGGCGATCTCGCGGACCTGCGCCTGGGTGATCTTGGCGACCTTGGTCTTGTGCGGCTCGCCCGAGCCCTTCTCGACCCCAGCGGCCTTGAGGATCATCTTCGCGGCCGGCGGCGTCTTGGTGACGAAGGTGAAGGAGCGGTCCTCGTAGACCGTGATCTCCACCGGGATCACCCAGCCACGCTGCGACTCGGTCGCGGCGTTGTAGGCCTTGCAGAACTCCATGATGTTGACGCCGTGCTGGCCCAGTGCGGGGCCGACCGGCGGAGCCGGGTTCGCCGCACCGGCGTTGATCTGGAGCTTGATAAGCCCCGTGATCTTCTTCTTCTTGGGAGGCATGCTCTCTCCGGGTCCTTGCTGAGAGGTTGACTGCCATCCGCGTCATCCGGATCCATGCCGTGCACGATCCCGCAGATGGCATACCGCACAACGATAGCCGCTGTCCCCTCGGGACAAGAAATCGTCCAGGTCAGGCGGCTTGCGCGGACCCTCCGGGCCGTCGGCCGCGCGGCTCCGGCGGGCAGCACGGGCGGGGGCGTAGGCGTACCGGCCGGGGTCCGGCGCACTCGGGGCCCCGGCGTACGACTCGTTGCCGCTCACCGGGTGCGGCCCTCGAGGGGCCGCAGGCACCCGCTGCGCACACGCCGAGGGCGCCCCGGCCCGGTTGTCACCGGTGGGGCGCCCTCGGGGCGATGCTCAGTTCTTCTGGATCTGGTCGAAGGACAGCTCGACCGGCGTCTCGCGGCCGAAGATCTCCACGAGGCCCTTGACCTTCTTCGAGTCGGGGTTGATCTCGTTGATGGTCGCCTGGAGCGTGGCGAACGGGCCGTCGGTGACGGTGACCGAGTCGCCGACCTCGAAGTCCAGCACCTGGACCTCGAGCTTGCGCTGCGGGGCGGGCTTGCCCTCGGCCTCGGCGGCCTCGCGGGCGGCCTTCTCCTCGGCCTCCGGGGCGAGCATCTTGACGATCTCGTCCAGGGTCAGCGGGTACGGGTCGTAGGCGTTGCCGACGAAGCCGGTGACGCCCGGGGTGTTGCGGACGACGCCCCAGGACTCGTTGGTGAGGTCCATGCGGACCAGGACGTAACCCGGCAGCTTGTTCTGCTTGATCGTCTTGCGGTCGCCGTTCTTGATCTGGACGACCTCTTCCTGCGGCACCTCGGCCTGGAAGATGTAGTCCTCGACGTTCAGCGAGACGGCGCGCTGCTCCAGGTTGGTCTTCACGCGGTTCTCGTAACCGGCGTAGGTGTGGATGACGTACCACTCGCCGGGCAGGGAGCGCAGCTCTTCACGCAGGGCCTGGACCGGGTCGACGGGCGCGGCCGGCTCCTCGTCGGCAACCTCCGCGACGGCGTCCTCGTCGGTCTCGCCGACGGGGGCGTCCTCGTCGGCTTCCGCGACGGCGGTCTCCTCGTCGGCCTCGTCGGCGTCATCGCCGTCTTCGTCCTCGACGTGCAGAGCGGCCTCTTCGGCCGGCTCGCCCGACTCGGCCTCGGCAGCCTCGAACTCGTCCTGTTCGTCCGCGCCCTCGACGATGTCGAGTTCGTCATCCACCGACTTGTCCGGCTCGATGGCGTCGTTCAGGTTCGGGTCAGACACGATGGCTGCTTCTTCCTGGATACATAGGGGTGGAACATGCGAAAACGGGCGCCGGTACCACGGCGCCCTTCGCTTTTGGCTCAGCCGAAAACGTACTTGGCCGCGTGGTTGAGCCCATAGTCAATCACGGTCACCAGCGCGATCATGATGGCGACGAAGAAGATCACCACGGTGGTGTACGACGTCAGCTGGTTGCGTGACGGCCAGACGACCTTGCGGAGTTCCGCGACGATCTGGCGGTAGAAGGTGGCCAGGCGCTTCAGCGGGCCCTTCTTGGCGCGCTTGCCGCCCTTGCGGGCCTTCTTGGACTCGGGCACCTCGTCCTGGGCATCAGGCGTATCGATGGAGCCCACGGCGTCCGTCATAGTCCTCACCTGATCCCGGGTCGTGGCCGTGCCGCGCCCGGTTTCTGAGCCGCACGGCGGTGCATTGCTGGACGTACATGCGCACACATCCTGGCGGTGTGTGTAGCAGGGCCGGAGGGACTTGAACCCCCAACCGCTGGTTTTGGAGACCAGTGCTCTACCAATTGAGCTACGACCCTTTGTTTGCCCACCAACGTACCGCATCCGTCCGGATGCTCGGTGTGCACCGGCTGGAACACGGCTGCTGAAGGCCAACGAGGTGAGAGTGTACGTGGTCCGCGGCCCGGCGTCGAACAGAAAGCGCCCGTCCGGAACGCCGTGACCGAAGATCGTCCTGGCCGGGGGCCGGATTCGGACCCGTGTTCACGACTCGACCCGTGGCTGTTCAGTCTGTGAAACCCGTGTGCCGGGGACATTTCCGGTCTGGAACGATGGGCGGCATGAGCGCTGCAACCCCTCCCACCGAGCGCCGGGTCTCCGCCCGCGTCGGCGCGATCTCCGAGTCCGCCACCCTCGCCGTGGATGCCAAGGCCAAGGCCCTGAAGGCCGCCGGTCGTCCGGTGATCGGCTTCGGCGCCGGTGAGCCCGACTTCCCGACCCCTGACTACATCGTCGAGGCGGCCGTCGAGGCCTGCAAGAACCCCAAGTACCACCGATACACGCCGGCCGGCGGCCTGCCCGAGCTGAAGGCCGCGATCGCCGCGAAGACGCTGCGCGACTCCGGCTGGGAGCCCGACGTCTCCCAGATCCTCGTCACCAACGGCGGCAAGCAGGCCATCTACGAGGCGTTCGCCGCCATCCTCGACCCGGGCGACGAGGTCATCGTCCCGGCCCCGTACTGGACGACGTACCCGGAATCGATCCGTCTCGCCGGCGGCGTCCCGGTGGAGATCGTCGCCGACGAGACGACGGGCTACCGGGTCTCGGTCGAGCAGCTGGAGGCGGCGCGCACGGAGAAGACGAAGGTCGTGCTGTTCGTCTCCCCGTCCAACCCGACCGGCGCGGTGTACTCCGAGGCCGAGACCGAGGCGATCGGCCGCTGGGCCGTCGAGCACGGCCTGTGGGTGCTGACCGACGAGATCTATGAGCACCTGGTCTACGGCGACGCCGTCTCCGTGTCGCTGCCCGCGCTCCTGCCCGAGCTGCGCGACAAGTGCATCGTGGTCAACGGTGTGGCGAAGACGTACGCCATGACCGGCTGGCGCGTGGGCTGGGTCATCGGCCCGAAGGACGTGGTCAAGGCCGCGACGAACCTTCAGTCGCACGCCACCTCCAACGTCTCCAACGTGGCCCAGGTGGCCGCGCTGGCCGCCGTGTCCGGCGGTCTGGAGGCCGTGGCGCAGATGCGCGAGGCCTTCGACCGGCGCCGCAGGACCGTCGTGCGGATGCTCAACGAGATCGACGGCGTGGTCTGCCCGGAGCCCGAGGGCGCCTTCTACGCCTACCCGTCGGTCAAGGGGCTGCTCGGCAAGGAGATCCGCGGCAAGCGCCCGCAGGACACCGTCGAGCTGGCCGCGCTGATCCTGGAGGAGGCCGAGGTCGCGGTCGTCCCGGGTGAGGCCTTCGGCACGCCGGGCTACCTGCGGCTGTCGTACGCGCTCGGTGACGAGGACCTCGTCGAGGGCGTGAGCCGGATGCAGAAGCTCCTGGCGGAGGCGCGGGACTAGTTCCTCTCCTTACCCTCCACGCGCGCGTGCGGGCCGTTTCCCTCCGGGGAGGCGGCCCGCTTCTGTGTGCGGGCAAGACCACGAACGGGGAAACGGCTACCGGGAGGGCGGGGACATACGGCAGGATCTGGGAATGGAGCGTGTACGTGATCTCTCTGAGCTGCCGAAGGCCCATCTGCACCTGCACTTCACCGGCTCGATGCGGCCGGGGACGGTTCTGGAACTGGCCGACAAGTACGGAGTACATCTGCCCGAGACGCTGGCGGAGGCCCTCACCAGCGGGGAACCACCCAAGTTGCGTGCCACGGACGAGCGGGGCTGGTTCCGTTTCCAGCGGCTTTACGACGCGGCCCGCTCCTGTGTGCGCGAGCCGGAGGACATCCAGCGGCTGGTGCGGGAGGCCGCCGAGGAGGACCTGAAGGACGGCTCGGGCTGGCTGGAGATCCAGGTGGACCCGACGTCGTACGCGCCGCGGCTGGGAGGACTGATCCCGGCGCTGGAGATCATCCTGGACGCGGTGGACACGGCCTCCCGGGAGACCGGCCTCGGCATGCGCGTGCTGGTCGCCGCGAACCGTATGAAGCACCCGCTGGACGCCCGCACGCTGGCCCGCCTCGCGGTGCGGTACGCGGACCGGGGCGTGGTCGGCTTCGGGCTGTCCAACGACGAGCGGCGGGGTCTGGCGCGCGACTTCGACCGGGCCTTCCACATTGTGCGCGAGGGCGGCCTGCTGTCGGCACCGCACGGCGGCGAGCTGGCCGGCCCGGCGTCCGTCCGGGACTGTCTGGACGACCTGCACGCCACGCGGCTCGGGCACGGGGTGCGCGCCGCCGAGGACCCGCGGCTGATGAAGCGGCTGGCCGACCGCGGCGTGACCTGCGAGGTCTGCCCGGCCTCGAACGTGGCGCTCGGTGTGTACGAGAAGCCGGAGGACGTCCCGCTGCGCACCCTCTTCGAGGCGGGCGTCCCGATGGCGCTCGGGGCCGACGACCCGCTGCTGTTCGGCTCCCGGCTGGCCGCCCAGTACGAGATCGCCCGCCACGCGCACGGCTTCACGGACGCCGAGATCGCGGAGCTGGCCCGGCAGTCCGTGCGGGGCTCGGCCGCCCCGCAGGACGTCAAGGCGCGGCTGCTGGCCGGTGTGGACGACTGGCTGACCCGTCCGGCGGCCTGATGCGCGGGCGGACGGGTCACCGGGCCGGTACGGCTACAGGCTGACGCCGACCGTCACCGGCTCGTTGACCAGCGTGACGCCGAAGGCCTCGCGGACGCCGGCGACCACCTCGCGGGCGAGGGCCAGCAGGTCCTCGGTGGTGGCGTCGCCCCGGTTGGTGAGGGCGAGGGTGTGCTTGGTGGAGATGCGGGCGGGCCCGGTGCCGTAGCCCTTGGTGAAGCCCGCCTTGTCGATCAGCCAGGCCGCGGACGTCTTCGTACGGCCCTGTCCCGCCGGGTAGGCGGGCGGCTCGACGCCGTCGCCCAGCCGCCGGCGCACGCGCGCGTGGAACGCGGCGAACTGCTCGTCGGTGAGGATCGGGTTGGTGAAGAAGGACCCGGCCGACCAGGTGTCGTGGTCCTCGGCGTCCAGCACCATGCCCTTGCCCGCGCGCAGCCTCAGCACGGTCTCGCGGGCGTCGGCCAGCGGCACCCGGTCACCGGGCCCGACACCGAGCGCGCGCGCCGCTTCGGCGTACTTCACCGGCGCGGACATCCCGCCGGCGTCCTCCAGCTCGAAGCGGACCCGGAGCACGACGTAGCGCTCGGGGTCGGCCTTGAAGCGGCTGTGGCGGTAGGAGAACGCGCACTCCTCGCCGGCCAGCGTGACGGTCTCGCCGGCGCGCCGGTCGTAGGCGATCACCTCGGTGATCGTCGAGGACACCTCCTGGCCGTAGGCCCCCACGTTCTGGACCGGGGTGGCGCCCGCGGATCCGGGGATGCCGGCCAGGCACTCGATTCCGGCGAGTCCGGCCTCGACGGTGCGGGCCACGGCGTCGGTCCACGCCTCGCCGGCCGCAACTTCCAGGCTGGTGCCGCGCAGTTCGACACCGCGCGTGGCGATGCGCAGTGCGGTGCCGTCGAAGCCCTTGTCACCGATGACCAGGTTCGATCCACCGCCGATCACCAGCAGCGGCGTGCCGCTGTCGTCGGCCTCGCGGACGGCGGCGATCACCTCGGCATCGGTCGTGGCGGTCAGCAGCCGCGTCGCGGGACCGCCCAGCCGGAAGGTGGTCAGCGGGGCGAGGGGAGCGTCGTGGAGTACCTGCACGGGCCCAAGACTACGAGACACCTCCGACACCTCCGACACCTCCGACCGCCCCGCATGCCGCACGCACGCGAACGGGCCGGCGACGGGCGGGGCCCCTCCCCCGCGTGTCCCGCTGATGTCGCGGGACCGGGCAGGGCACGGGGTGGCGAACCGCCGCGCGCACGTCACGGGGTGGCGAACCGCCACGCGCGCGTGCACGCTGTTTCTTCCGCGGTCGCCGTCTCCCCCTACGGGTGCCGGGTCAGCCCGAGGTGGTCTCGAGGACCGGTGCCGAGGGCTGTCCGGCCGCCCGCGCCGACCGGCCGGCGCCGCGGCGGCCCGGGATCAGCAGGGCCGCGACCGCGGCGAGGGCGACCACCGCCGAGCCGGTGACCAGGGCCGGCCGCAGCCCGTCCACGAAGGACTGGGCGGAGCCGTAGCCACCCCGCGCGGAGAAGATCGACGCCATGACCGCGATGCCGAGCGCGCCGCCCACCTCGCGCAGGGCGTTGTTCGCGCCGGAGGCGATGCCCTGCTCCTCGGGGCGGACGCTGGACATGACCAGGTCGGCGGCCGGGGCGAAGTACAGGGCCATGCCGACGCCGCTGATGATCAGGGCGGGCAGCTGCACGGCGTAGGAGGCGTCCGTGGTGGCCACCCGGGCCATGTAGCCGAGGCCGGCCGCCTGGAGGAACAGGCCCGCGGCGACGACCGGCCGGCCGCCGATGCGGTCCGAGAGGATCCCGGCGACGGGCGCGACGAGCATCGGCATGCCGGTCCACGGCAGCATCCTGAGGCCCGCCTCGGTGGGCGAGTAGCCGAGCACGCCCTGCATGTACTGGCTGAGCAGGAAGATCGAGCCGAACATGCCGACGAACATCAGCAGGCCGGCCGCGTTGATCCCGGCGAAGGCACGGGAGCGGAACAGCCGCATGGGCAGCATGGGGGCCACGGCGCGCGCGCTGTAGAGCACGAAGCCCGCCAGCAGCGCTCCGCCGGCCGTCAGCGCGGTCAGGACGACCGGGTCGGTCCAGCCGTCGGCGGGCCCGCGGACCAGCCCGTACACGATTCCGAAGAGCCCGCCGCTGGCGAGCAGTGTGCCGGGGACGTCGAGCCGGGTGCCGGCGCCGTAGGACTCCGTGAGACGCAGCCGGGCGAGCGGCAGCGCGACCAGACCGAGCGGGACGTTCAGCCAGAAGATCCACTGCCAGGAGACGTGCTCGGTGAGGCTGCCGCCGATGAGCGGCCCGGAGGCGACGGCGAGCCCGTTGACGGCGCCCCAGATGCCGTACACGGTGCCGCGTCTGGCCGCGGGGACGGCGGCGGTCAGCAGGGTCAGTGTGAGCGGCATCATCACGGCCGCGCCGACGCCCTGGACCGCGCGGGCCGCGATCAGCGAGCCGATGCCGGGTGCCAGGGCCGCGGCGGCGGAGGCACCGGTGAAGACGGCGAGTCCGGCGACGAAGAGCCGGCGGCGTCCGAAGCGGTCGCCGAGCGCGGCGCCGGTCATCAGCAGGACGGCGAAGGTGAGCGTGTAGGCGCTGACGGTCCACTCCAGGTCGTCCAGCGCGCCGCCGAGGTCCTGGCGTATGGAGGGCAGCGCCGTGGTGACGACGAGGTTGTCCAGGGACGCCATGAAGCCGGCGACGCTGGTGATGACGAGGGCCCACACGGCGCCCGCGCGGGACGGTGTGGTGGTGTCGGGTGCTGCGGTCTTCTGTGGCATCGCTCCCCCTGAGCGGGTAATTCCGGTTAGTTATCCATTACTAACTTGCGCGGCCGTGGACGGCCCCTGAGGAGTGCGACGCCCGGTGGGAGGACACATGGGACGCCCTCCCGATCGGGCTACGCCTTCAGGTGGCCCGTGGGCCGGGCCGACGGGTAGAGCCCCTCCCACACCCGGTGCCCGGGCGGGAAACCCATGGCCACGAGGCAGTTGATGAGCATGCCGCACGCCAGGAACTCGGTCGTCCCGTCGACGTCCGCGCCGAGCACCAGCCGTACGGTGTCCCACAGCCGCATCCAGCCGGCGCGCACGCTCTCGCCGAACTCGCGGTCACCCTCCTGCTCCGCGGACGCCACGGCGACGTACATCTGCATCTGCATCATCAGCCGCTCCGGCCGTTCCGCGATGACCTTGGTGTACGCGTCCGCCATGGCGTGCAGGGCCTCCTCGCCCCGCAGCCCTTCCGAGGCCTCCTCGAAGGTCCGGATGGTGTCCTCCACGCAGCGCTCGGCCACCGCCAGGAAGATCGCCTTCTTGCTCGGGAAGAGCCGGAAGAGGTACGGCTGCGAGACACCGACCCGTCTGGCGATCGCCTCCGTGGAGGTGCCGTGGTAACCACCGCGCGCGAACTCGGCGGTCGCCGCGCGGACGACGCTCTCGCGCCGCTCCTCTGCGCTCATCCTGGCCATGCAGCTAAGTTAGTACTCAATCACTAACTGAGCAAGCCGCCACCGCGCGGGGGCGTACGCACAAGGGGCGCCCACTCGGTGTAAGGGGCGCCCCCCGAGGGAGGACGCCCCTTTACCTCCAGCAGGCAGCCGGCCGTCAGGCCAGGCGTACGACCGCCCGGGACATGCCCAGCACCTTCTGGCCGCCGCTCATGGCGGTCAGGTCGACGCGCACGGTGTTGTCGTCCAGCTTGGCCGCGACCTTGGCGCTGACCTCGACGAGGGCGCCCCGGTCGTCGTTCGGGACGACGACGGGCTTGGTGAAGCGGACGCCGTACTCCACGACCGCGCCGGGATCCCCGGTCCAGTCGGTGACCACCCGGATCGCCTCGGCCATGGTGAACATGCCGTGCGCGATGACGTCCGGCAGGCCCACCTCCTTGGCGAACTTCTCGTTCCAGTGGATCGGGTTGAAGTCCCCGGAGGCGCCCGCGTACCGCACGAGCGTGGCGCGCGTCACGGGAAAGCTCTGTGCGGGCAGTTCGGTGCCGACCTCGACGTCGTCGTACGCGATCTTCGCGGTCATCGTGTCCTCACGCCTCCTCGGCCGCGCGGGCCACGAGCTTGGTCCAGGCGGTCACGACGCGTTCGCCCGTCTCGTCGTGCACCTCGCCGCGGACGTCCAGGATGTCGTTGCCCGCGAGGGACTTGATCGCCTCGATCGTGGAGGTGACCGTGAGCCGGTCGCCGGCGCGGACCGGGCGGACGTAGGCGAACTTCTGGTCGCCGTGCACCACGCGGCTGTAGTCCAGTCCCAGCTGCGGGTCCTGGACGACCTGACCGGCGGCCCGGAACGTGATGGAGAACACGAACGTCGGCGGGGCGATCACGTCGGGATGACCCAGCGCCTTGGCGGCCTCGGGGTCGGTGTACACCGGGTTGGTCTCGCCCACCGCCTCGGCGAATTCGCGGATCTTCTCCCGGCCCACCTCGTAGGGCTCGGTGGGCGGGTACGTCCGTCCCACGAAGGACTGGTCGAGCGCCATGGCCCGCACCTCCTGATGTCTGCTGTGCTGGCCCCAAATTAGCCGGAAGCCGGCCATGGAATGCGCAGGGGGCCGGGCGCGGGCGGGGCGGGGTGCCTGGCCGGTGAAAACGCCGTGAGGCCGCCCCCACGGAAGGGGACGGCCTCACGGACGAGCCTGTTTTATCGCGTTTCGCGGTGCGCGGTGTGCGCATTGCAACGCGGGCAGTGCTTCTTCATCTCCAGACGATCCGGGTTGTTACGCCGGTTCTTCTTGGTGATGTAGTTCCGCTCCTTGCACTCCACGCAGGCCAGCGTGATCTTCGGGCGGACGTCGGTGGCAGCCACGTGAGTGCTCCTAAGACGAACGGATGGACTGGTTCAACGCAAGCAAGAGTAGCCGATCGAAGGACCGACCCCGCAATCGGCTACTGTCAGTAGCGGTGACCGGACTTGAACCGGTGACACAGCGATTATGAGCCGCTTGCTCTACCGACTGAGCTACACCGCTTTGATGAGATCAGCTCCCGTCTCACGACGGGAACCTCTCACACCAGAGCCCCAAAACGGAATCGAACCGTTGACCTTCTCCTTACCATGGAGACGCTCTGCCGACTGAGCTATTGGGGCGAGCGATGAAGACATTACACGGTCCGCCGCCGTTCACCCAAATCCGTATCCCACCGCCCGTCGCGGCCCGCTTCCCGGGCCTCTCACCGGCTTCCTCGGCCTCGGGCGGGGTGCCCGCCGGGCCCGGGCGCGGCAGGCCAGGAACGCGGCGGACGGCGTCATCGTGCGTCCGGACGCCGCCGTGCGTGGCACAGGCCACGCGGGTGGGCGACACGTGTACCACCCGGGGCGGACCACGCCGGTACGACTATTGCGCTCCTACGCGCCCCGCGCGGCTCGCCACCCTAGGCTCGACTCACTCTGCGTGATCTTGGGGCGTGCACGGCCCCGGGATCCCCCGACCCCGGTCCGACCGATCCCCCGGCCCCGCCCCTGGAGCGCGATGCCCGACAGTCAGCCGCAGCCGCAACCGCCGTCGAACTCGCCGGGCTCGTCCGGGCCGTCCGATGCGGGCGCCCTCCTGCTCAGCGGGGCCCGGCTCACCGACGGGCGGACCGTGGACGTACGGCTGGGCGGCGGGCGCATCGAGGCGGTGGGCACGACCGGCAGCCTGGCCCCGGGCCCGGCCCGCACGGCCGCCGCGCGCGTGGACCTGAGCGGCTACCTGCTCCTGCCTGCCCCGGCCGAACCGCACGCCCACGGCGACACCGCCCTGACCGCCGAGCGCCCCGGCCCGGTGTCGTACGCGCCCGAGGACATCCAGCGTCGGGTGACGGAGGCCTCCCTGCTCCAGCTCGGGCACGGGGCGACGGCGGTACGCGCGCACGTGCGCGTGGGTGACGTCCAGGGGCTCGGTGCGCTGGGCGCGGTCCTGCGGGCCCGGCGGTCGCTGCGGGGGCTCGCGGAGCTGACGGCGGTGGCGATGCCCCGGCTGCTGACCGGAGTGGCCGGGGCGGACGGGCTGGCGGTGCTGCGGGACGCGGTGAAGATGGGCGCCTCCGTGGTGGGCGGCTGCCCGGACCTGGACCCGGACCCCACCGGCTACGTGGAGGCCGTCCTGGAGGTCGCCTCCGAACACGGCTGTCCGGTGGACCTGCACACGGACGCCGCCGACCCGGCCCGGCTGTCCCGGCTCGCGGCGATGGCGGGCGGCCTGCGCCCCGGCGTGGCGATCGGACCCTGCGCCGGTCTCGCGCGCCTGCCCGTCGAGGCCGCCCGCCGGGCCGCCGACCAGCTCGCGGCGGCCGGGGTGACCGTGGTGTGCCTGCCCCAGGGCGGCTGCGGCAGCGCCGACCGGCGGGGCTCGGCCCCGGTACGGCTGCTGCGGGCGGCCGGGGTGCGCGTGGCGGCCGGCAGCGGCGCCCTGCGCGACGTGTCCAACCCCGTCGGCCGCGGTGATCCCTTGGAGGCCGCCTACCTCCTCGCCTCCGCCCACGGGCTGCGCCCGCAGGACGCCTACGACGCCGTGTGCGCCTCGGCCCGTACGGCCCTGGGCCTGCCCGAGGTCCGCGTCGAGGCGGGTTTCCCCGCCGAGCTCCTCGCCGTGCGCGGTGACCATCTGGCCGGCGCACTCTCCCTGGCCTACAGCCGGATCGTGGTGCACCGGGGCCGGGTGGTGGCCCGGACGAGCGCGGTGCGCGAGTACTGCGACTCGGCGGCGACGGCGGAGCTGGGGCTGCCGCGGCAGGGGCGCGGCGAGCCGTCCTGAACGTCCACGCACGCGTGCGCCCCGCGCGTGCCGCGCTCGCCGGTCCACTCGTGCGGCGGATGCGTCCCCTCGGGCGTACGGTCGGATTCATGCGCATTGTCATTGCTGGTGGTCATGGTCAGATCGCGTTGCGGCTGGAGCGCCTGCTCGCCGCGCGCGGAGAGCAGGTGGCGGGCATCATCCGCAAGGCCGAACAGGGCGACGATCTGCGGGCCGCCGGTGCCGAACCGGTCCTGCTGGATCTGGAGTCGGCCTCGGTGGAGGAGGTCGCGGCACACCTCCAGGGGGCGGACGCGGCGGTCTTCGCGGCCGGCGCGGGCCCGGGCAGCGGTACGGGCCGCAAGGACACCGTGGACCGGGGCGCGGCGGTGCTGTTCGCGGATGCGGCCGTACGCGCGCGCGTACGCCGCTTCGTGGTGGTGTCCTCGATGGGCGCGGATCCCGCGCACCAGGGCGACGGTGTCTTCGACGCGTACCTGCGCGCCAAGGGCGAGGCCGACGCGTACGTCACCCGGCAGGAGGCGCTCGACTGGACGATCCTGCGCCCGGGTTCGCTGACGGACGACGCGGGCACCGGGCTGGTCCGGCTGGAGGCGCACACGGGTCGCGGGGCGGTGCCGCGGGACGACGTGGCGGCCGTTCTCGCGGAGCTGGTGGACACCCCGGCGACGACCGGGCTCACGCTGGAACTGGTCGGCGGTTCGACGCCGGTGTCGGTCGCGGTGAAGTCGGTGGCCGGGAACTGAGGGCGGTCGCCGGCCGTTGACCGGTCGTACGCGCCGAGCGGTGGCGAGTCGACAGGCTGACGAGTCGCGGCACGCAACCCGCCGTGCCGTCCCGCTTCCCGATGCCCCGTCAGACTCGGACCCCGCGTCAGAACAACGGCAACTGCCCGGGAAAGTCCGGTACGACGTACCCGTCCAGTGACGGCTGGGCCGCCCCGAGTTGTGCGGGCTGCCGGGAGCCGGCACAGGAGACGAGGCCGGCGCTCTCCCGCGTCCCGGGCGGGTCGTGCCGCGCGAAGCGGCCCGCGACGACGGCGATCTCGCGGTGGCACACGGGGCAGGTTCTGCGTCGGGAGGACATGTCCGCCAGTGTGCCCCGGCCGGGCCGTCGACGCGCCCGCGCCGAGGTCGGGGCGGGCGCCGGGTACGGCTGCCACGGGGCAACTGCGTGCGCCTGCCTGGGGCGAGGTGACGGCGGAGCCGGGCGGAGCGCGGCCACGGGGCAGGGTGACGGCCAAGGGGACAGGGTGGCGGCGTGCGGGGGCGGGGTGGCGGGCCGTCCCGTCACGTCCGGGTCTCCGCCTCCCACCGGTCGGGCCCCACGCCGCGCCAGTCGATCAGCGGCGAGTCGGCGACCTCTTCCGGCTCGATCTCCAGCCCCGCCCGGCGCAGGAACTCCACCAGGTCCCGCACGTTGTGCGCGAGGCCGAGGATCTCGCCGTCCACCCGGACCCGGCGACCGCCGGTCGGGGACGGCAGGTGCACGATGATCGGACGTTTCCCTGCCATGGCTCCAGCATCATCCGGACGGCTCGGGCCCGCACCCGGGCCGGTCATTCGAGAATCCCCAGCGCGGTGTCCGGCCGGCACAGCGGGCACGCGGGGACCCCTTCCTCGGTGAGTGCGCGTACCGCCTGCTCGCGGTCCACGTCCTTCGCCCGTCCGCCGGCGGCCGAACAGGCGCCGGCGTGGACGTACACCGCGCTGCGGCCGTTCAGTCCGCGCTCGACGGCCCACTGCGCGGCGGCCTGCCGGGTGGCGGGCCGACGCTTCCGACCGGCCGCCTCCCGGCGCTCCTCGTCCGCGATCCACCAGTCCATCAGCGCAAGCTGCCGGGCAGCCTGGTGTTCGACGACACGGCGGGCGAAGCGCAGCATGTCGAGACGCGTCAGGGGACGGTCTTCGTTCACGCGTTCGATTCTAGTGCCACGGGAACGGAACGCGACAGCGGGCCCGGCCGGGACTCAGCCACCGACACCCGCCGGGCAGCACAACGACGAGGACCCCGTGACCTGCTTTCGCAGATCACGGGGTCCTCGTTCCCGTGTGGCGGCGCCAGGATTCGAACCTGGGAAGGCTGAGCCGGCAGATTTACAGTCCCCACACGCTGGCGCCTCTGTGATTCTTTTGGCCTGCGGAGACGCGGTGACCTACATGGAACGAAACCCATGCCGTCCGCATCTCGTCCGCAGCGTTGAGAGCGTCCCGCTCCTAGGCTTCGCTCACAGGTGCTCCCCACGCTCGCTCAGTGACCTCGCCCCACACCCCTGGAGCAACGGTGCGAGGGTCGACAGCCTCAGCCGGCGCGGAGCTCCGGTACATGCCATTCGGCTGCTCGGACCTGTCGTGCTCCTTGACCCAAAAGACCCGTCGAACGAAGTGGCCGGGCACTGCACCACTCGGGGCATTGACGCGAAGTACGGCGTAGCCCACCCGCCGCCCGTTGCCGCGCCAGGGGACTGGACGCTGACGAGTCTTCACCGACTGAGCGACTGACTGTCGGACGTAGTCGAACTTCTCGATGTCCTCCGTCCAGACGATCTCTTCCTCGTGCTCCAGCGCCTTGAGGTGCTCCTGCATGGTTCCCTCCCGCTAGTTACGCCGTGAGGCAACACTAGGAGCGCCAGAGGTGCCGCAACATCTACTTCTGGCCCCTGTACACGGGCCAGGCCATCCCGATCGACTCGTGGCGGCCGCGGATGTGGCTGGACACGTGGGTATAGCTGCGGAGACATGACGCGGGACACGGCTGCCTGCCGCGCCGCTGTCGCCCTTGTTGGTCGTCCGTGGCTCCCCTGGGCCGTCGTCAGACGGCCCAGGGACGGCCCAGGCATGAGACCGATCGGAGCACATGAGTAGGGTGCCGACGTCCGTCCGCACGCCCTCCTGACCGCACAGATCCGCCCTCGTCAACTCCGTGCACACGTATGGCACTTCCCAAGACTGAGGCCATCCACCTCGTAGACTCTGAGGGATCAAGCGTGGACAATCAGTGATCGCTGTCCGCACTGAGAGTTCCCAAGCCGAGGGGCCGGGAGAGAGGGGCACTGGTGGAGTCCACGCACGAGGGGACCGAGCAGTTGGCGTTTGGCGATGAGAGCGTCACCATTAGTCCTGCTCCGTTCGTTGCGGCTTCGCAAGGCGCGCGAGATCTCGTTCCAGTGCGCATCTCTTTGGCGATTATTGAGCGCTTCTCTGATGGACTATACAGTTCACCCAACAAGGCTTTCGAAGAACTAGTCTCTAACTCATATGATGCCGGAGCAGAGACTGTATGGGTTTACATGCCTGGTGACCTGTCATCCCCGTATGCCTCTATATTGGTCATTGACGATGGCGAGTCCATGGACGTGCAGGGTCTCCAGGACCTCTGGCGAATCGGGAAATCACGTAAGCGTGAAGATGACCCCAACGGCAAGCGGCGCGAACCAATCGGGAAGTTTGGAATCGGAAAGCTCGCTACCTACGTATTGGCCCAGGAACTCACTTACATCGTCCTGAAAGATGGAACGTATCGCGCAGTGACCATGGATTATCGGATGGTCCAAGGCGACATGAGTGACCCGCACACCCTTAACTTGGAGGTTGCCGAGCTCGATCGTGAAGGAGCACGAGAGGCTTTGCTATCCAACCTGCGAGATTACGGCGAACGCATGAAACCTGTTCTGGAAGCACTCTTCCCGGAGGGCGAAGCCGGACCAGAACATTGGACAGCCGCCATCATGACTCGGCTCAAGAAGCCGGCACAGGGTATCCAACAAGGACGCCTTAGGTGGGTACTTTCCACCGCAATCCCGTTGAACCCTTCCTTCAACCTCTTATACAACGGAGACCCAATTGAAGCGTCCAAAGCCCAGGGGGTAGAACAGTGGCGTTTCACGATTGGCCAATCAGAGGACACCCTTGCTCCTGACTCAAGGATTGGCACGCCAGATCACGTTGAAGTGAATGGGGAACGTCTACCCGCATATAGGCTCCCCCTTGCCGGAGCAGTCTGGGGACAGGCTCAGCTATTCGAGGATTCCCTTAATCGCGGACAGAGTGGAAAACTGGGTCGGAGTCACGGTTTCTTCGTCCGGGTGCGGGGCCGGTTAATTAATCTTGATGACGCTACTTTCAACGTAGGCGTCGACCTACACTATGGCACGTTCTCCCGCTTTAACATGGTGATCAATGCCGACGAACTTGATGCACTTGTGGCTAGCCCACGAGAGAGCCTCATGGATTCGCCGGAAGTGCGCGAACTGAAAACTTACATGCTCCACGTCTTCAACAGGTCGCGTTCAGTTTTGAAAAAGCGCGATGATGACGACGAGATTCCGCTCCTCACGCAACAAGGTCGTATCTCAAATCCACCTCCAGGGCTTACCCAGGGCCCTCTCAGGAGAATGCTGCGACGAGCATCCCAGGGGGACGAGCAAGTACGAGAGTCTCTCGGCATCAAGATTGATGCGACGATGCTCCCTGACGCCTTCGCACAGGAAAGCGGAGAGGTCCTTGAACAAGTTCTCGTCGAGCCCGCGGGCGAGGAAACTCGTCTGATCTCATACGACCCGCAGCGGCGCGCGGCTATCCTCAACCAGGCTCATCCGTTCGTCAGTAATTATATCGATCGAGATGGCACCCAAGAGGCTCTACAAATCCTCGGCCTGACCGAGTTGCTGACCCAGGCTTACATGCTTGACGAAAACATCGATGCAGCGACCGTAAATCGGATCATGAAACGGCGTGATGCCTTTCTTCGCGACTTCGTCAGCTATCACCCAAGATCCGCTCCGGTTATCGCGAAGAGCCTACGCGATGCAAGCAACGATGAGAAAGCCCTCGAGGACGCGGTCGCTGATGCGCTCACCGTTATGGGATACAGCGTACAGAGGATTGGCGGCAGCGGAACACCGGATGGAGTTGCTACCGTCCGACTTGGCCGCCGCGGAGGAGGTGGTAGCGAAAGCTACGCGCTCACCTACGACGCTAAGTCCAGTGGATCTGAGGCACAACGTGCCCTAGAGCCGGAGAAGCAAAAAAAACCAGCGAAGGCGCCACGAATTCAAGCAGGTACAGCTAGAACCTCAGTCCTTCGCGTTCACCGAGAACGGGCCGTAAAGCAGTTCAAGCTTGATGTACCGCCTAAGTTCACGCTTCTAGTGGCTCCCGGCTTCCAGGGCGATGGGGACGAAAAGGCCCTCATCGGCGATATCTGCCGCAATGACGGCATCACCCCGATTACCGTCGAGGACTTAGCGCGTCTGGTTGAGCTTTTCCCCTTGCGGCGACTATCTCCACTGAAGCTCTTGGACCTTTTTGAGACTCACGAGCCCAGCGAGGCGCGAGCATTTGTGAATGCCGTCGAGGCCCAGAAACCCCCAGTTGCTCCTCCCGTGGCTGAAGTAATTGAGTTGCTTGTTCAGTACTCAGAGCGACGAACTCCGGTCACGGTGGATACCATCGTGACCGCCGTGTATGAGCGGAGCGGTATCGACCTCGACCATGAAGAGGTCGCAGCTATCGTGCGCGGCTTGGCTGCCCTTGCGCCCGCTACGATGTACTTCGACGGACAGCTAGTAGCGCTTAATGCGTCACCGCAGGGACTCATCGGCGAGCTTCGTCAAACCCTCGGCGAGTATCCGCAGAAACTCGCAGAAACCTACAAGGTTGCCATTCCAGTTCCTCAGCAACGCGTAGGAGACGATCAGTGATTACTGCCACTCGGGCTGCCGTGCATCCGTTCCCCGCGCGCATGGCACCAGAACTTGCAGCCGCTAAAGTTTCTAGTCTTGCCCCTGACGCGGTGGTGCTAGACCCAATGATGGGATCTGGCACTTTCCCTCTGGCTGCCGCTAGATCCGGACACCAGGCTTTCGGTTGCGATACAGACCCCTTGGCCATAGTAATCGCCAACACTATCGCGGCCAGCTACTCTTTGGATGATTTCCTCTCGGCCGCAGAGTCCGTGGTAGCGACTGCCAAGTCCTATAAGGTGGTCGACATACACGTTGATCCTGAGACGTCTAAGTTTATTGACTTCTGGTTCGATCCGATCGCACGCCAACGTCTCTCATCCCTAGCGGCAGCAATCAAAGAAGTTCCACCTCCGCTTTCGTATCCCTTGTGGTGTGCCTTCTCCCGGCTCATCATCGCTAAGGATGCGGGTGCGTCGCGCGCGCGCGATGTATCTCACTCGCGTCCGCATCGAGTTCGTGAAACATCTTCATTCGACCCTATCGAAAAATACTTCGCCTCGGCTAAATCTGTAGCCAATCGCGTATCACATGCGCGCACAAAGTCAAGGGACGAAGCGGTTCCGCACTCATTGCCACATATTTTGCGCGCAGACGCTCGAAGCCTTCCTTTCGCGCGAGCGACAGTGGATGCCGTCATGACGAGTCCGCCGTACCTGATCGCCATCGACTATCTGCGCGGACATCGTATGAGCCTGGTCTGGATGGGCTACTCGATCTCTTATCTGCGGTCCCTCAGGTCAGGTAATATTGGGTCCGAGGCAGGCATGGTAGTTGACGCTGCCCTAGACACAATCGCTAAGTCTTCTTTTACTGGGGCACTCCCAGACCGAAGCCAACGCATCATCGGACGTTACGTACAGGACATGGACGAGGTCATGTCCGAGATTGCCCGCGTAGTCAAGCCGGCTGGGCTTGTATCTTTCGTGATGGCCGATGCACGAATGAACGGGGTTGAGATCTCAATAGAGGAGATCCTCACTCGCGTTGGACGTCGTAACGGTCTTTTCCGTCGTACACGAGTCTCGCGAGAGCTTCCGGAAAATAGGCGCTATCTCCCACCTCCACGAGATACTGCCGGCGCACTCGATAAGAGGATGAAGGAAGAGGTAATTCTTACTTTCGAGCGCGAGTAAACTGCTTGTATCCGCTGCATACTAGGTCGAAGCAACGGGCGGAACGTCCGATGGCCAGGCCGTCGTGGTCGCTGTCGGTCCTCAGTAGTTACTGTCGGCAAGCGGCAGACGGCCCTGAGCCGGCGCGGGAACTTAGCTAGGCCGTGTCATTGACAGACGCCGCGCGGGCGCTGGGGATAGGGCCTGCTGACGGACGCCGGGCGTTCCGGGCGCCTCGTCGTCCAGCCACGTCGGGTGCCAAACTTGTGGATGTCTGTGCGACCGATCAGCGGAGAACCGGCGGAGGTCCTCGCAAGATCGCCACTCCGCACCGACTGTGAGCTGCTGCTCAGCCGCATACAGGCGCCATGGAGGGCAATCCCGTCCGCGTCTGGCCTGATCTTGAAACCGTCCGCGCGCGCCACTGTGCGGGACCCCTCTGCGACGGCTGCCCGTCGTGGGAGGCTTACCTGTGGTGTCGACTGCCCGACGGAGAGGGAGAGCGAGTGTCGCAGCAGGCCAACCCTCGGGGGACTTTCCTGAAGATTGCCGACTCAGTGAAAAGGCAGATCGAGGATGACCCGACCATGACAGAGCTGCCGTCGCTAGCTGAACTCATGCGCGATCACAAGGTCTCGCGCGGGGTCGCCCTGCGCGCGTTCGGCGTGCTGCGCCAGGAAGGCGTGGCCGAACCGGTACGGGGCGAGCGGTGGCGAGTCGTACGTGCGGGGGCGCCAGTCGATCGGCGCCCGCTTGATCAGCGAATTGCGGAGATCATCGCGACTGACGGACTCGAAGCAGGGGAAGCGTTCCCAAGCGCTTCCGTGCTGGCCGAACGGTTCGGGGTATCACGTCCGACCGTGGCCAAGGCGCTGGAGAAGCTGGAAGCCGTCGGCGTGCTGGCGGGTGGAGGACAGGGCAAGGTGCGGACGGTCCGCGCCGTGCCGGCGCGAGAGGGGCGTTCGTAGCTTGTCGACGTTGACGGAGTGGGCCTACCCCCTGGCTGAGTCGCTGCTCGCTGAGCCGCTGCCGCGACGCTGGAAACACTGCCTCGGGGTCGCTGAGCGGGCGCGCACCATCGCGCTCATCCTCGACCAGGACGCGGACCTTTTGGAGGCTGCGGCGGTCCTGCATGACATCGGCTACGCGCCGGACCTCGCCAAGACCGGCTTTCACCCCCTGGACGGTGCGCGGTACCTCCGAGACGTGGCCGCCGCCGACGAGCAGGTCGTCAACCTGGTCGCCCATCACTCGTGCTCGTGGCTTGAGGCGGACGCACGCGGCTTGCGCGCTGAGCTGGACGGTGAGTTCCCCCGTGAGAGCGAGCACCTGAACGATGCGCTCTGTTACTGCGATATGAACACCACCCCGGACGGCACCCCGACCAACCCCGTGGACCGAATCAACGAAATCACCGGGCGCTACGGGCCGGACAGCCTGATCGGCAAGTTCATCCGGCGGGCTGAGCCGGAAATCCTCGCCTGCACATGCCGTGTGCTCGAGCGAGTCGCCGCCGCCAAGCGTCAGCCGATGTAGGGCGCCGTGCGCGTCCGGTCCATGGCGTGCTCAATCCGGAGCCGCATCGTGGGGTGTACGTCCAGTGTCACCAGGTCCGCCGGGTCAACCCAGCGGACCTGAGTCGTCTCGTTGCTCGTACGAAGGTCGCCGCCGACAGGCCGGGCCCGGAAGCAAATGCTGAACTGCTGACGGACTTCACCGTCGTCGTACTGCATGACGTGCCCGGGGTCTGTGTAGAGGCCGGACACGTCGACCACTTCCGCCCTGATGCCGGTCTCTTCCCAAACCTCACGCGCCACCGTGTCACTGATGGACTCCCCCACGTCGTGACCACCGCCGGGCAGTGCCCACCTGCCGTTGTCAGAACGCTGGATCATCAACACCTGCCCCGCGTCGTTCTGGACGAAAGCAACGACGGACGGCACAACCGAGTTGGCCGACGGTGCGTCCGGGTCGTGCAGGTAGTCGATACGTCCCATGGTCAGGCTCCCGTGATGGTCTTGACGTCCTGGTCAGTGACCGGACGTGCGTTCTCCCATGTGTGATCGATGCTATTCGCGTACGTGTCGAAGAGGCTTCCGCCAGGGAGTCGTCGCAGGTGCAGTACGGGCGCCATGTAGGCGCCGATGCCGTAGACGTGCGGGTTGACGAGCATCTCGTCATCGGCCCGGTAGATCGAGTTGTACAGCGTCGAATCGTGCAGCCGGAAACTGACGTCCGGGTGACTCCGCATGAGGGGCCGGTACAGCACAAGCGCGTTGCGGATCTTGCCGTCCATGATGTGGTGCCCCTCATCAATGCCGCGCTGCCGGACGGCCGCGCATCCCGGGTCCCCGAGCAGGATGCGCACCCGTGCCCCCGCTTCCACCTTCGCCCTCACGAGGTCATGGAAGACCGGGTCCTCGGACAGGAAGAGCCCCGAATACACGAGGACGTCCAGGTTGCGCTCAGCCCGTCCATACAGCTCTCGCCAGAGGCCAGTAGGCACTGTGTGGCGGTGCGGGTAGACCGTCGCTATCTCGGCTTTGGTGAGGTCGGCCGCACTGTCGACGGTCCGTCCGTCCTCCCACAGCATGGTCACGTCGACCTTGAGGGCCGCTGCCGTCGCGTACTGGTGACGCAGGTACGGCACCTTGCCCTGGGTAATCCAGCGTTCGACCGTCTTGGGGCTCACCTCAATCGCCTCAGCGAGGCTCTGCACGGTCATGCCACGGGCGAGGAGAGCGGTTCGTAAGCGCTCGTTCGACATCTGCACCCCCGGTGGGACGTCTAGGGACTTCTTGACCGTAGCTAGAAGTCCCAGAGCTGTCCATGAGCGGGGTGACCAACTCCCCTGACCTGGCGTGATTCTGAAGATACGCCAAGACGTCCCGGCGCGAGACAGAAGAGATTGCGTCGCTGTACTTGACGAACCCCTATGCAGTACCTGTAAAACAGGTACTGCATTGCACGGAGGAAAGCCCCCACTCTCGCTGGGGGTGAGTACGAAGGAAGCGGCCGTTAGTTGAGAACTGAACAGTGATCGTGCGGGGCTGACGCGAGAGCGGCGGTCACGGCAGGTGCCCAGGGCGAGGGTCCGGGGGCAAACCGCCGTGGTGAACCGTGGCTCTCCCCCTACGCGCCTGGCAGGCGCCACCCGGTCCCGGGTGTGGGGAAGTACAGCGGGGCCCCAACGCACGTGGCGGCAAGAGTGAGACCGCCCCCGCGACGACCGGGTGATGTCGTCGGCGGCAATGCCAAGCCCACCGGCTCCGGAGACAACCCCTGAACTGGGGTTCCGCCCGGTGTGGGCCGCCCTGCTGGCGTCAGAGCAGTGACGATGACGCACCCGACTTCACCGGCTCGGGACCGGTGCCCCGTGGCAACGGAGCATCGGTGAAAGCCGTGTCCCTGCGAACGCGGGAGGTCGGTCGTGAACCGACGACATACCAAGGCGCCGCCGCTCGGACCGGCCGGCGGCGCCTGGACAGCAAGCACGGTCCGCCACGGCTCGCAGCACGTCACGCTGCGGCCGGCTGCCTCTCCCGCCCGTCCGTCCCGCGCATGGCGTGAGGACGTACGGACGGGAGCGCGGGAGCCGGAACCGACTCCAACGGCAAGCGGCTCCCGGGTGGCACCCCGGGAGCCGCGTTCGGGCCGTTCCTCTCTGGAAGGAACCACGACCCATGAGCGACATCGTCACATACCAGGACGCCGCCACGGCGTTCGCCGACTTCATCGAACCGACCGCTGCTGAGCTGGACGCGATCGAGCGGGAGATGCCCGTCATCCTGGCGGACGTCGACCTGTTGGACGCGCACATCACCACCCTGGACCGCACCCCGAGCGAGCTGGACGAACGGCGTATCCGCCGGGCCCGGCGCCGGGCGCTGGCCGCCCGCGTTGCGCTGGTCAACCGCGCGGCCGGCACGAGCCTGCCCGGGGGTGCCGCGTGAGCACCGCAACGGAGAAGAACCTGACCGCCGCCCACGCTGAGGTGAAGGCGGAGATCACGCGGACGGACGCGAAAACGGCGCTGCTGCTGGCGTTCGTCGGCGCCATCCTCGCCGGCACCTGGACGGTCGCCCGCGACCTGCCACTGAACACGGCCGCCTGCATCGTCGGCGGCTCCGGTATGGGGGTGCTGGTCGGCGCCGCCGGTCTGCTGCTGCGGGCGGTTCGCCCGCAGCTCGGTCCGCACGGATTCCCGCTGTGGGCCACGCTCACGGCGGAGGAGATCACGGCGGCGGTCGACCGGGACATGGCCGCCGACATTGCCGGGCTGTCCCGGCTGGCGGTCGCCAAGTTCACCAGCCTGCGCCGCGCGGTCGACCTGATCCGCGCCGGCGGCGCCCTGCTCATCCTCGCCGCGCTGATCACGGCGGGGGGTGCGCTGTGACGCTGGACGACCTCACGGTCCCGCTGGGGGCGTTGCGGCTGTTGGCCGTGGACTTCCCGGACCTGCCCGCGCCTTCCGTGGACGTGTCCCCGATCTACCCCGAGTGGCTGCGCCTGGCGTTCCACTCCACCTCGGGCGAGAGCCTGGCCGCCTTCGAACAGTGGCGCACCGCCCTGCGGATCGGGCCGGACGCGGTCGACTGCGACGTGCAGAGCGACGGATTCACCCGCGTGTTGAGGGCCGAAGGGCAGTTCGCGGGTGCGGTCGTCGTGCTGATCGCGTACGCCGACGTGCCTGACTTCGACCGTGCCCCGGCGGGGCAGGCGGGGGGTGCCCGGTGAGGGCGAAGACGGTTCTGCCGGCGGTCGCGATGACGGCCGTGTCGATGGTGCTCACGCTCGCGGTGGTCATGATGTGGCTGGGTGCGGCGGTGCCGTGGCCGGTTGCCCTGGTCGTCGGTCTCGGCATCGACGGGGGATGGCTGGCCACCCTCGCCTACGAACGCCGCCTCGCCGCCCAGGGCGACCACAACCGCGCCGTAACGGCGGTCGGCTGGTCGTTCGGCGTCCTCGCCGCCGGCGTCCTGGTAGCCCACGCCCTGACCGCCGAACATTCCGCCGGGGCGTGGCTGGCCGTGGCGTGGCTGCCGATCGCGGCCAACGCCCTGTGGCTCGTGCACAGCCTGTGGGAGCGCACCGCGCTCACCCCGCTCGCGCTGGACGCGATCCGGGGAATCCAGCAGGAAGCCCGCGACGAAGCGGCCGTTGCCCGTGCCCGACTGCGGGCGGAAGCGGCCACGGAGGAGACGCGGCTGACTGCCGTGACGGAGGCCGGCGCCCGCGTCGCATGCGTCCAGGCACAGACCGCGCATACCCTCGCGGGGGCGTGGTCGACGCTGGAGACAGCCCGCAAGGGCGAGGAGACCGGCAGGGCGCTGACCAGCGTGACGAGCACCGTCACACCCGGCGTCACACCCCGCTGGGAACTCCCCGTATGGGGCCCGACCGACCCTGTGCCAGCGCTGGAGATGGCGGCGCCCGCGCTGTCGGATGACACGCTGGACATGCTCGTTCACGACATCCGGCACAGCCAGACGCCGCCCTTGTCGTACCGCGACATGGCCGCCCGCTTCCGGGCCGCCGGGCACTCCGCCTCTGAGGTCCGGTTGCGGGCCGCGTGGAAGCGCGTCGCCTGATGGCCACGCTGCCGGTCTACCGATGGCGCCTGGCCCCGGACGGCTACGCCACCCGCCGCCAACTGCGCGCCCGTGGGCTGCGGCCCGGCGGCCAGGACGTGGCGGCGCAACTCGAACGACCGCGCCGCCGCCGGGCCCCGCTGATCGCCTACCTCTACCGCATCGACCTGGCTAAACCGGTCCGGCCGATGACCCCGGCCCGGTGGGCGGCGCTCGCCAAGGCCAACGCCGCCCGCCGCATCTGCCCCGCCTGCCGGCGTAACGCCGGATACGTCATCCCCACGTCGCTCGGCATGTGCGTGCCCTGCGCCTATCCCGAGCAGTACGCCGCCTGAGCCACTCCAGAGAGTGGAGCTTTGGCCGTAGCTAGCCTGAAGTGAGGCTAGCTACGGCCCTTGCCTCGCCTCAGGCTTTCCACGGACCCGACCGCTCACCTTCCACAGCGCCGGTCGGGCCCGGTCCTCCCCTGTGAGAGAAGGAAGTCTCAGTGAAGCATCCCGACGACGACCACGAACTGTTCAACCGCCTGGAAGCCGAAATGGCCTCCGCCCACGGCGCCGACGTGGTCGACCTGGACAAGGCCCGCGCCGCCCGCGAACCGGCCCCCACCACTGCCCCGGAGCCTGAGCCGGTCGGCCCGGACACGCCGGTCAAGGTCGACCAGCCGGCCCCCGCGGCTACCGGTCCCGGCTACCTCGGCCGGCTCGCCGGCGCCCGCCGCCGCGCGGTCGTCCCGGTGTGGCTGAAGTCCGTGGCTGAGCTGCGGACCGCGTCGGCGTGGGTGGCCCGTCACTACGCCCACGCCGCCGGCTACCACGCCCTGCGCGCCCCCATCTACGCCGCCCGTCTCGCCTTCCAGGCACCGGCTGGCGCCGCGAAGGTCGTCGGAGGCACGATGCGGTGGGTGGCCGACCGCGAGGGTGAACCGGTCCGCCTCGCCGCCGTGCGCCGTGAGGACGCCGCCGAGTACCTGAAGCTGTCCCGGCAGCGTGACGGGCGGGTCCGGCTGCGGACCCTGGTCGCCGCGCTCGCGCTGTTCACCGGTCTCGGTCTGGCGCTCGCCCTGTACGTACTGGCCCCCGACTGGCTGCAAGCCGTCTCCGTGGGCGCGGTCGTCCTCGCCCTGGGGGCGGCCGGCCGCAAGGCGGACGCCCCGGTCGTGCACCGGGCCGTGGAACTGCCCAAGGCCACCAAGCTCACCAGTGACATCGTCCTGCGGGCCCTCGGGGCACTCGGCATTCCCGCGATCAATCAGGCGCAGGGCAAGGGTCGGGACGGGTTCGAGTTCACCGCCCCCATCACCCGCGACGGCCCCGGCTGGCGCGCAGAGGGCAACCTGCCCTACGGCGTGACCGTGACGGACATCATCGAGCGCCGGGAAAGGCTCGCTTCCGGTCTACGCCGCCCGCTGGGGTGCGTGTGGCCCGAGGCGGTGCCGGATGAGCACACCGGGCACCTGGTGCTGTGGGTCGGGGATCAAGACATGTCCCGCGCGTCTCAGCCAGCGTGGCCGCTGCTGAAGACCGGCGGCGTGGATCTGTTCAAGCCGGTCGCCTACGGCACCGACCAGCGCGGACGCTGGGTCGCGGTCACCCTCATGTACATCGCGGGCGTCATCGGCGCCATCCCCCGCATGGGCAAGACGTTCCTGCTGCGTCTGCTGCTGCTCATCGCGGCACTGGACCCGCGCGCGGAGCTGCACACCTACGACATGAAGGGCACCGGCGACCTTGACCCGGTGGGCAATGCCGTCGGCTACCGGCACGCCGCCGGCGACGACGACGAACCCGTCCAGTACGCGCTGGACGACTTCCGGGCCCTGCGCGAGGAACTGCGCCGCCGCACGAAGGTGATCCGCTCCCTGCCCCGGGACATCTGCCCCGAGTCCAAGGTGACGTCCGCGCTCGCAGACAAGCGCTCCCTCGGGCTGCACCCGATCGTGGTCGGGGTGGACGAATGCCAGGTCCTCTTCGAGCACCCCGAGCACGGCAAGGAGTTCGAGGAGATCATCACCGACCTGGTCAAGCGCGGCCCCGCGACCGGCATCGTGGTCCTGCTGGCCACTCAGCGCCCGGACGCCAAGTCGCTGCCCACCGGCATCAGCGCCAACGCCTCCGCGCGGTGGTGCCTGAAGGTGATGGGCCAGCTGGAGAACGACATGGTCCTCGGCACCTCCGCCTACAAGCGCGGGGTGCGCGCGACCATGTTCGCCTGGGGAGACAAGGGCATCCACTACTTCGTGGGTGAAGGCTCCGACGCCCGTATCGTCCGCTCCGTCTACGTCGACGCCGGCGGCGCCGAAACCATCGCAGCCCGCGCCCGCCGCGTCCGCGAGAAGGCCGGACTGCTCGCCGGCCACGCCCTCGGAGAGGCACCCGAGCCGACCACCGCCGCCTACGACCTGCTCGCGGACATCCTCGCCGTGGTCCCCGCCACGGAGGCCAAGGCGTGGTCGGAAACCATCGTGACCCGGCTCGCGGACCTGCGCCCCGAGGTCTACGACGGCTGGGACCCCGACGCGCTCGCCGCCGCCCTCAAGCCGCACGGCGTGTCCACCATCCAGGTCGGGCGCCGGGTCAACGGCAAGGTCGTCAACCGGCGCGGTGTCGACCGCTCCCACATCACCACCACAATTGCGGAGCGTGACGGAAAGCGGGACGCGGGCTGACGCTCCGGGGCCGCTAACGATAGCGGCACCCCCCGCTAACGTTAGCGGCCCCGCTAGCACCCCAGACCGCCTCTGATCAGGCCGCTAGCGGATAGCGGCCCACCTGCGCAAACCTCAAAACCTGCCTGAGAGGGTCCCACGTGACCGCCGCCCTGCTCGCTATCGCCTGCCTACTCACTGTCACCCTCGGTTACGTCGGTATGTGTGCGGCGTCACCGTTCGGTGACTGCCGCCGCTGCCGTGGCATGGGACACGCGCTCAAGACGGACCGCAAGGGACGCATAAAGCGCGGCAAGGACTGCCGCCGCTGCCACGCCACCGGCAAGCGCATCCGTACCGGCCGCTGGCTCTACAACCGCTGGGCGCGCATCTACCGCGCCGGCACCGACACCCCGGAAGGGTCCCGATGATCCTCGACATCTCCGCCGTGCTGCTGTTCGGCGCCGCCTCCGTCTTCGCGGTCAGGACCAAGTCCGCCGGCGGCGGCGCCGCGCTCGTGCTGTTCCTGTTCGGGTTCTTCGCCGCCGGCACCGGCGCCTACGAGCCCATCCACAACCTCGTACAGGCATCCGCCGACGCCCTGTCCGCCCTCGGCAACTGAAGGAGACCAGACCGTGAACGAGCCCACGACCCGCGGGACCGCGCCCCTCGTGGTCCACCACCCCACCCCGATCACCCCCGCCGCCATGCACGCGGCGCCGGTCGTCCCCGTCCAGCCGGGCCACATCCCGGCCGTGGCGAGCGTCGTCCTGCCGGATGGCCGTGTTGTCACCGGTTACGCCGTGGCACCGGCTCAGCCGAAACCGGTCGCCGCCAAGCCGGCCGTGTCCCGCACGGCGGTGAACGTCGCCCTCGGGGGCGTCGGGTTCCTCGCCGTGTGCGGCGGGCTGCTGCTGCTCACCTCGTTCATCGCCGCCCTGACCGCGTTCATCGGACAGCTCATCATCCTCGCCGCCGTGATCTTCGGCGGATGGATCGCTGTCCAGGTCTTAAGCGCGAGCGGCCACCACGGCGGAACCACGGTCAACATCCGCAAAGCCGTGATCAAGCGCAACCACTTCCACGGCTGAGGAGGCCATCCCCCGTGACCCGACTGCGCATTCAGGTCGCCCACTGGCCCCGCCGGGCCCTGGTGCTGACCGACACTCCCCGTCCCGGCTGCCGCGACTGCGAGGGATTCGGCGGCATCGAGTACCCCTACGGCGACGAGAATGGCGACCACGCCGGACGCGACTGGGAGCCCTGCGGCTGCTGGAACGAGACCCGCCGCTGGCCCCTGCTGCCCCTGCCGCGTCGGCCCCGCTGGCTGCGTCGGCGCCACACCGCCCGTGACCCGTGGGGGCCCGGCGGCTACAGCGACGAACCCCCTTTCTAGCTACGCCAAGGGCGGCCCCTCCCTCTCGCCAAAGAAGCGGGGCCGCCCGTGTCCACCTGCCAACACGTGACCTGTGGAGGTTTCCCAGCATGACGCAACCGACCCCGTTCCGGCGAGGGCACGGCGGCATGAGCGCGCTCCCCGATCCCTTGCCGACTGCGCGGGCCCTGGCCGCAGCCGGCGTGCCGGTGCTGCCCCTGCGCCGGGGAAAGGTCCCGTTCGGCAACTGCCCCACCTGCGCGGACAACGCATGTGGGGGCCGGCCGAACATGAAGACCCCGGGCCCCTGCGCCTGCTCCGGCGTCTGCCACGCGTGGGCCGCCGCCACCACTGACCTAACCATCATCGTTTCGCCCCCGTGGATGGCGGCGTGGCGGCGGGCGGTGTGCGTCGCCTACCACCCCGGCGCCGCCGGGCTGACCGTCGTGGACCTGGACGACGCGGACGCCATCGCATGGGCCCGCGGTTCCCTCCCCGCCACGCGCACGGTGGCGACGACGCGTGGTGAGCACTGGATCTACCAGGGCGTCATGCCGTCGTCCAACGCCGTGCGGCCCGGTGTCGACATCAAGTCGTCCATGTCCTACGCCCGCTACCTCGGGCCCGGCACCGGCATCATGACCGACCTGCCCGACGCCGTACGCGCCCTCGCGGTGAAGAAGCCGCCCACGGTCCGGTCGGTGCCGCACGCCGCCGCCGTGCCTGCGGGGCCCGGGGGCGGGGAGTGTCCGCACCGCACGCCCGCCTACCTGGAACGAGGCATCGCTATGGCCGTGCAGCGCATCACCACCGCCCGCAGCGCGATCCACGCCACGGTCTACGGGGCGTTCCTCGCGGTGCTGTCCACGCACGGCCGGTGCGGCTGCCTCACCGACACCCACGTCACCCGACTGTTCACCGCCGCGCAGACCAAAGGCGAGACCCTGCGGCACTGCACGGACGCGTGGACCAACGCCCGCACCACGTTGGGAATGTGACGATGTCCGACGACGACAAGAATCCCGCACGCCAGGTCATCACCGACTACGCCCAATCCCACTTCCGGTACTTCCGCACCGCTGACGGCACCGTGTACGCGCAGAAGAACGGCCACCCCGTGGCCCGACCGATCCGCTCCCAGGGCACCACCGGAAGCCACCGGCAGGAACTCATGGTCGGTCTCTTCCGCGACGGCGTGGGCGTCTTCAACGGCACCGCCATGAAGGAAGCGCTGGACTTGATCGAAGCGTTGGCGCTGACCGAGGACGTGCAACCCGTGCACATCCGCGTCGCCCCCGGATTCGACGGGGCGACGTGGCTCGACCTCGGGCGCAGCGACGGGCAATCGGTGCGTATCCACCCCACCGGCTGGGACATCCGCACCCCCGACCCGCAAGAGGTCTGCTGGCGCCGTACCCAGCTCACGGGGGAGTTGCCCCTGCCGGCCCGGGACACCAACGGCAAGGGCATCGACCTGCTGATGCGGCTGTGCAACTTCGCCAACGCCGAGACGGAGTGCCTGGCCATCGCATGGCTGATCGGCTGCCTGGGTCCGTCCGTGCCCGTCCCGGCCCCGTTCCTCACCGGCCCCCAGGGGGCGGGCAAGTCGACGGGCGGGCGGATGCTCGTGCGGATCATCGAGGGCATGAGCGGCGACCTGCGCCGCGCGCCGAAGGATGAGGAAAACCTGATCGCGGCGGTGGCCGCCGGATGGGTTACCGCCCTGGACAACCTCTCCCACATGACCCCGGACCTGTCCGACGCGATGTGCTGCATCGTCACCGGCGCGGAGAACGTCAAACGCGCCCTGTTCACAGACGGGGACGTGTTCCGCGTCGGCTACCGCCGGCCCCTGCTGCTGACCGGCATCGACGTGGGCGTGATCCGGCCCGACCTCGCAGAACGGCTCCTTCCGCTGCGTCTGGAACGCCCCCGCGTCCGGCGCACCGAGGCGGAACTGTGGTCCGACTTCGCAGAGGTGCTGCCCGTCATCCTCGGATCGCTCCTGGACCTCTCCGTGCAGGTGCGGGCGGCTGAGGCGGACATCCCGACCGACCTGCGCATGGCCGACTTCGCGCACCTGTGCGCGCAGCTCGACGCCGCAACCGGTCTCGGAGCGCTTGCCGCCTACCGGGCCAGCCTGGACGACCTCAACGACGACGTCATTGAGGGCGACCTGTTGGCGCAGACCGTGCTGAAGCACGCTGCCGGCATCGCGCCGGGGGCGGAAGAGCGGATGACGTCTGCCGAGTGGCTGTACGCCCTCACGGGCCTCTACAGCGGCGAGGAGTGCCGTCCCCTTCCAAAAGGCTGGCCGACTACCGGCAAGGTGCTCTCAGACCGTCTCAAGCGCCTTCAGCCCACCCTCGCCGCCCGTGGCGTCCTCATTGACTGGGGACGCACTAAGACGTCCCGGTACATCGAGATCGCGCGCCCCGCCGCACCACCGTCGCCCGAGCAGGAAGCCGCCTTCTGACCGCCCGGCACCCGGCCGGCCGGAACAAGCAAGAGGAGCACCCGCCCCCGCGTGCTCCTCTTGCTGTTCGGCGGCGCCGCCGCCCTGCGAAGGTCGCGCCGCGCAGCGGCTCCTTCTTCACGCTCTGAGCCGCGCACCACAACAGACACCACCCCCTCTTGGTCCCAAGTAGGAAGACGCTGCGTCACCTGCGTCACCCACACCCTGCAAACGGCGTGTGACCTGCCGGAACAGCGGTGACGCAGACGGCCGATTCCTGCGTCACCCCGCGTCACCCGCGTCACCCGGTGACGCAGCTCTACGTCACCGGTGACGCACTTCCCGGGCCCTGCGTCACCCTGAAACCGCAGGTCAGGGCCCCGAATGACGCAGATGACGCGGGTGACGCAGAAATCCGCACCTCGGACACAGCCGCGTACAGCCGCACCTCGAAATGCCCAGGTATGGAGACCCAGCATGACCACGCCCACCCGGCGCCGCCGCACTCCGAAAGACGAGTTGATCCCCCTGCCGGAAGTTTTGGAAGAACTCGGCATCAGCCGCCCGACTTGGTACCGCTGGCGCGACCGTGGCCTCACCCCCGAGGCACGCCGCACACCGTCCGGCCGCATCTGCGTACGCCGCAGCGTCCTGGACGCCTTCAAGGACGAGTTGGAGGCCGCGTGACCGAGTGGAGCTACACCGTCAAGTTCTGGGCCATCCGAAAGCGCAGCTACCGGAAGCCGTACCAACTGCGTTGGATGGTGGGCACCCGCGAACACGCGGAATCGTTCCTCACCCAGGGCTTGGCCGACAGCCGCCGGTCGGAACTCATGACGGCGGCCCGGAAGGGTGAGCCGTTCGACGTGGAGAGCGGCCTCCCGAAGTCCATGGTCGACCAGAAGCGTGACATCTCCTGGTACGAGCACGCGCGCAACTACATCGCGATGAAGTGGGACGACTCCCCTGGCAACACCCGGCGGACGTTGGCCGAAGCCATGGCGACCGTGACGCCGGCGTTCGTGAAGGACACCAAGGGCATGCCCGACGCCCGGACCGTACGGAGCGCTTTGTACGGGTGGGCGTTCAACAAGAACCGGTGGGAGGAAGAGCCGCCGGCCGAGGTGGCACAGGTGCTCGCCTGGTTCCAGCGGAAGTCGCTGCCCACGTCGGCCCTCACGGACCGGCTGTTGGTGAAAGCCGCGCTCAGGGTTCTGTCCAAGCGGCTGGACGGGAAGACTGCGGCCCCGGGGACGATCAGTCGCAAGCGTGCGATCTTCTACAACTCCCTTGAGTTCGCGGTCGATGCCGAGTTGCTGACGGACAACCCGTTGGACCGCGTCAAGTGGAAGGCGCCCGAGCAGGTCACGGAGGAAGTGGACCCGGCATGCGTCCCGAATCCGGCGCAAGCCGCCAAGCTGCTGACCGCCGTGCGTGACCAGAGCAAGCGGGGGCGCCGGCTCGCCGCGTTCTTCGGCTGCATGTACTACGCCGCCGCGCGGCCGGCGGAAGTGATCGGTCTACGGGTCACCGACTGCGATCTCCCCCGGCGGGGGTGGGGCGTGCTCCGGCTGCATGAAACCCGCCCCCGATCCGGCACCGCGTGGACAGACAGTGGTGAGGCGCACGAGAAACGGGGCCTGAAGCACCGCCCGCGGAAGGCAGTGCGGCCCGTGCCGATCCCGCCGGAACTGGTCGCGCTGCTGCGGTGGCACCTCACCGCGTACGGCACGGCACCGGACGGGCGCGTCTTCCAGACGCTGCGGGGTGGACTCGTGCAGGACACCGGATACGGGGAGGTGTGGGCTGAAGCGCGGTCGCGCGCACTGACGTCGGCCGAGTTCCAGTCCGCACTGGCCAGGCGGCCTTATGACCTTCGTCACGCCGCAGTGTCGACGTGGCTCAGTTCGGGCGTGGAACCGCAGCTCGTGGCTGAGCGAGCCGGCCACAGTGTGGCGGTCCTGTTTCGCGTGTACGCCGAGTTCCTGAAGGACGGCGACGATGCAGCCAACGCCAAGATCTCCGCACGGCTGGGACGGAGCGTCTGACGCAGCGGGAATCCCGTCCGCGCTCCGTCCGCAGAGTCCGAGACGGGGCGTTCGAACGCGAGACAGGTTGAGACACCCCGCCCTTTGAGGCGATGCACGACAAGAGGCCCGTGACCTGCTGAGACAGCAGGTCACGGGCCTCTTGTTCCCGTGTGGCGGCGCCAGGATTCGAACCTGGGAAGGCTGAGCCGGCAGATTT